>JAFGIS010000443.1 GCA_016929495.1 Polyangiaceae bacterium
AGGAATCGCGGAAGAGGCATCGATGATCAAGACTCGCATCGGGCTCCTCGTAGCAGCTGCGCTTTGCGGCCTACCCGCAGCTGCGATCGCTCAGGTGGCTGCCGGCGCCGAAGGCGCAGTGAGTGCCGACGGCGTGATCGACGCCGACGGCGCAGTCAGCGCCAGCGCCGAAGCGTCTGCGGGTGCGGAAGGCGAAGGCGCCGGAGCCGACGCTGCCGTGGAGGGCGCAGCCGAGGGCGAAGAGGCCCTCGGCGACTTGGAGGCTGGCGCGGAGGGCGGCGGGCTCAAACAGATCTGTGAGATCGACCCGGACGCTTGCCCCAAGATCGTCATGGCCGAGGAAGCGAAGAAGCCGCTGAGAGCGCACATGTACGCGGTCCAGCAGATCTACGCGCTTCGGCGGCTGCGGTTCGAGCTGAACCCCTACTGGGCGTTCACCTTGAACGACCAGTTCGTCGACCACACCGCACCTGGGTTGGCGCTGAATTTCTACATCATCAACGTTCTGGCCGTCGGCGTGAACGGCAACTACTACTCGCCTTTCAACACGGACAAGGCGTTCAACGCGGACGTCCGTCGCGCGGCGCGCGTCGGCGTACCGATCAACGAGTACGACTGGAGCGCTGCCTTCAACATCACCTACGTGCCGGCGTACGGCAAGTTCGCTGGGTTCCAGGACTTCATCTTCCACTGGGACGCGTATGTGGTGCTCGGCGGCGGGTTGATCAGCACGCGCCCCATTCCCGTGTTCGACCCGGACTTCCGCAACTACACGTACGAGGCCAAGCCAGCGGGCAACGCCGGCCTCGGCCTGCGCGTCTTCTTCAACCGCTGGTTCACGGCCATCTTGGAAGTGCGCGACCACATCTACCAGGAAAGGCTGGAGAACCAGGCTGATACCGCGAGGCTGACCGACGAACAGCGAGCCAACAAGGACAACTGGTTCGACCCGAACAAGCGTCTGACCAACCACGTGCAGCTGCAAGCCGGCGTCTCGATATTCCTACCGTTCTCCTTTGAGTACCGGTTGCCGAAGTGATCATGGACGAAGGGCGAGGTCAGGTAACGATGGGCACCACGACCACGATGAAACGAACGGCAACCACCCGCTGGCTGGCTGCAACGGCCGCCGGCTTGTCCCTGCTGGCACTCACCGAGACCGGCAACGCGCAGGAGATCATGATGACCGGGCCGCTCGCCGGTGCTCCTGCCGTGCGCTCCCTGCGCCTGTACCGCGAGGGCAGGCTCGAGTTCGCGCCCGGAGCGACCTTCACGCTCCTGGATGCCTTCCAGCGCACGATCCTGGTGGGCGCGCGCTTGAACTACAACCTGTTCGACTGGCTGGCCCTCGGAGTCTGGGGTGGAGGCACCTTCGGGCCCCTGCAGTACCCGACGAAGCTCGCTGACCGCATCCAAGACGTCAACGACTACTCCAACCCCGACAGGCCCCCGAATGGCCTCGACCGGCAGCTCACCGCCGTCAACATGGGCCCCGACTTCCGCGACCAGCTCGGCTCCATCAAGTGGGTCGCGGCCCCGCAGATCACTGCCACCCCCTTCCGCGGCAAGATTGCGCTGTTCGCTGCGGCCTATGCCGACACGGACCTGTATTTCTTCGCTGGACCCGCGTTCATCGGCTTGTCCGAGCGCAAGGACTGCAAGGAGGGTGAGTGCAGCACGGGCCAGCCGCAGACCCGGGCATTCCCCATGCAATCGCGTATGGCCATCGCTCCCACGTTCGGCTTCGGCCTGACCTTCTACACGAGCCAGTGGAGCGGCATCGGCCTGGAGTGGAGAGCCCTGCCCTTCTCCTGGAACAAGGGCGGTTTCGACGTCGCAGGCCGCGGGCAGAACAAGGAGTTCCCGGACAACGCGATCAGCTCCGATGACCGGGAGTTCGATTTCATGCAGCTGGTCACGGTCAGCTTCAACATCTACTACCCGTTCAAGCTCCGAATGAGCGAGTAGCTGGCGCCGGCTGAGAGTCGCCCGCCGTGGCTTGGTGCCGTCGTCTGGTCGCTTGGGCCGAGTGAGGGGCGGCCCTGAGCTGTTCTTGTCGGTTGGAACCGTCCGGTAGGTGGCGTCGACACAAGACAAGACGCACGCGTGCGGGCCAAGGCGCTCGTGCGGCCTCGTGCAACGTCTTGGGCAGACGGATGGGCCCTATCCGGACGCCACGACCTTGCCCTGAACCAGCTCGAAGCCTCGGGGCAGACCACGCTGGCACGCGTCCCGCAGCTGCTCGGGCACGAGCCACCCCAGGTCGGCCAGGCCTTGCGCGATCCTGTTGCGTACCCGCAGCGATTCCTCTTCTTCCAGCGCGGCGATGAGGGCCGGCGCGCTCTCGGGCTTGGCAACGCGCAGGACGGTGTCGACGGCCTCGAACCGAACGGGTTCGCTGGTGTCCGCCAGAAACGGCTCCACGGCGATGCGTACCTCTTCGCCCGGGTAGTCTCTGAGCACCGCGATGAGCTGCGTCTTGGGCTCGACGTTGCGCGTGTACTCCGTGTCGAATTGGTCGAGCAGCGCCAAGAGCTCCTCTGGCATCTGTTCTTCGGGCACGATCTGACGCAGCGCCTTGAGCGGCCACGTCAGACTCTCGGCTCGCTTGCAGTACTCGCGAAGGGGCTCGAGCGCCTGCTCACCCGCAGCCGCGATGCCACGCGCCGCCAGTTCCTTCTCGTCGTGGTCGGTGATGGACGGGTCCATGGTCCAGTTGAACCGCTTGAGCAGCGCCGCCGCGCTGCCCACCGTGCCCATAGCAGCCAGCTGCTCCAGCGCGTCTTGCCGGTCGTAGTTCTGAGACAGCTTGGTCGCCACGAGTCGTTCGAAGCGCTGGACCTCGCGTTCGCCCTTGCCCTTGGGAGCCGGAGCCTTCTCGGCTTGGCTCTTCTTGAGGAAATCAAACAAGCCCATGGCGTTGTCTCGCTGCGCCGGCCGCAGACTGCCGCCGCTCCGCGCACTTATAGCCCGTCCGAAGTCATCCGGGCACTCGCATGTGCGGCGCATAGCACCCCGAACCAGCGGCCGAACCATCGCTTCCGGCCGACCAGGGCGAGCTCACGGAGACAGGACATCAGCGCGTGCGGGTTGAGCTCAGGCGGGCAGCGGTACCGCGATCAGCACGATACCGGCGTCGCGCACCTGGACCTGGCAGCGCACCGGACGCCCGTACTTCGCAGACATCTCCTGCTCGGTCACGCGAATACGTGCAACAAAAGCTTCGAGCGTGATGTGATCAACCGGATCCCCCAGCCCGCGCTTTGCAGACATGTACTCGCGATACAGTCGGCGATAGTAGTCGTCAGCCGGCTCGGACGCGAGGGCCGCTGCAGTCGCGTCGTCCACGGGCTGCCCGCCCGCTGAGCTCTCGTCCACGTCGAGCGCCTCCTGGAAGTCGCTGGCCGTGGGCGGCCGAGACGGCTTCCCCTGCTCGTCGGTCGTGTCCTCGGGAACGCCCGTCAGAGCGTTGAGCAGCGAGTTGATCCTGAACACGAGCCCGCCCAGGTCCGGATGCTCGATCTGGAAACGCAGCTGGGAGTTGCCGTTGATCACCGACAGAAGCCCGTCTTCCAGCTCGGAAACGGGACGGGCGAAGTAGTTGCCCAGCAGCCAAC
Organism: Polyangiaceae bacterium; assembly: GCA_016929495.1. GTDB lineage: Bacteria > Myxococcota_A > Polyangia > Polyangiales > Polyangiaceae > JAFGIS01. Next base: position 3,618 of record JAFGIS010000443.1, read on the forward strand.
CCGCAACGACCACCAGGAGCAAGCCGAGAACGGTCACGCCCAGCACGGGCCGCAGCAGGCCCGAGACGCTGTCCACGAGCGCCGCCGGGACCGCGGCCACCAGTATGGCGCCCGTTGTCGGCCCATAGCCGGACAACGGGATGGCACCGAACACCGCATCGGCGCGAGGGCCCTCTGCGACGACGACCCGATGCCCGCGCGAGGCGCTCCGTGCGCAGTCCAGCGCCGCAGATTGGGCTGCCGCCGATCCCACCTTCTGTCGGGCGCCCTCCCCGTGCGCAACCAGCTCGACCTTCCCGTCGCGTCCTATCCCGAATATCAGCGGTACGCCGCTGGTCAGCTCACTGATCCGAGTCAGCCAGTCGTCACTCAGAGGAGTGCCGAGCGCCAGGGCACCCAAGGTCTTCCCCGCCGGATCCCGCACGGGAGCGAAGCTCACCAGCATCTGTTCCTGACGCTGCCTGCTGAACCATACCGCGCTGCCGGTCTCTCCGCCGGTCAAGGCCTGACCGAGCGAAGGATACGCGGCCAGCATCTGGTCGCGGCGCATGAGCGCCGATCCGTTGCGGCCCAAGGCCACGCCTTGCGCATCTACGAAGAGCACCATCGCCGGTGCGCGCTTGGCGAACCGCGCCTCGTGGATCGCCAGATCGCGCAGGCGATTGGCCGCGGCGGTCGCGGCCTCCTCGCGAGCCGAAAGCACGCCGGGCGCGTATACGCTGCGTGTGTCCTCGCTGGCGGCCTGCCTTCTCAGCCAGTCCTCGGCCTGAAGAGCGTCCAACCCGATTCGAGCCGTTGCTGCGCGCAGCGCCTGCGCAACCTCGACCTTTCTCGCACCGGGATCGGCCAGCACATCGACCAGTGACGCGGACAGCAGCAGGTAGGTGAGTAGCCCGACGGTCAGCACGATGCCTGCGTTGACGACGATGATCTTCCAGCGCATGGGTCACGCCCCTTCCTCGGCGCTGATCCAAAGTAAATACTTGCCCAGCCCCCTATCATCAACGGGCTTGAACGTCCGGCTCTGCTGACACCAGGGCGAGCCGGACGGCGCTGGCGGGCGCAGGTGTGGGAGCATATGAGTGCGGCTCCGTGTGTTGCGGCGGGCAAGGTACCCCTGTGCGGTCAGGATCTGGGCGGCACTGGCGCGATCTGCGAACAGCCAGCAGGGGTCGCGTGCCCGTGCGGGTGCCTTCGCCGGGCCGCCTTCACCCGTTCGTCTGGCCGGACGGCGTTCGCGATGCACACGTGCCTCGCCCGTGCCTCAGCGGCTCGGCCACCGCCCCGACCACCTCGGCTTCTCGACCTGACAAGGCACCGCTCCGCCGGCCGAAAGCCCTGGAGTGCTGCGGTTGCGCGTCCCCCGTTGTGAGCTAAATGCGGGCGGCCACGTTCCGTCCTGGCATCGCCAGCAGACTCCGTAGCGACCTTCTCCGGAGATGGTGGGTGTAGCTCAGTGGTAGAGCACTGGATTGTGGCTCCAGTTGTCGCGGGTTCGATCCCCGTCACTCACCCCAGCGAAAGCAGTTGGGGAACTCCCCACGGCGGCGCGGGCGCGGTCGGGTTGCTGGGGGACGCAGATGGCTCGCAGCGCTCGAGGCGAAGCTCGTCCCGTGGCTCGACGAGCAGCAGCCCGGCTGGTAGAGGTGCCCCGGTGACGCGCGGCTCGAGCACGGAGGCCAAGCTCAGGGAGATCCGGGGGCACAGCTTCTGGGACGACTTCGGCGAAGCCATCGTGGCCGTCGACCTCGGCGCCAACGTGGGGAGCTTCGCGAGCGAGTTCCTGGCTCTCTATCCCGCTGCAAGCCTCATCTTGGTGGAGGCTGACCCCTACCTCAACGGCATTCTCCGGCGGACCTTCGCCAGCTCCTCCCAGGTCAGGCTCTTTCAGGGTCTGGTCGGCGCCGAGTGCTCACCGAACGCGCGTTTCTTCCTGTGCAAGGTGCCGGAGGGAAACTCGGTGTTTCAGAGCTTCGCCAGCGGGTGGGCACCGGGCGAAACCAGGGAGATCGAGGCGGAGGTGATCTCGCTCGGCGCTCTGTTCGAGCTTGCCCGATGCGAGAGGGTCGACTTGCTCAAAGTAGACATCGAAGGGTCGGAATGGGACGTGCTCGGCCGACTCGGGGAGCCGGAAGCCCGGCGGATTGGCCAGATCTCCGTCGAGTTCCACGATTTCATGGATCCCGCGCTCCGCCCCCGCACCGAGAACTGCATCCGCCGACTCGAAGAGCTCGGCTACACGGCTCTATGCCGGCCTACCGATCGCGTGCACGGCTCTCCCTATTTCGATTGCCTCTTCTACCGACGCTAGAGACCTTGAACGCACAGCGTGGCGAGGACGGGTGCCAGCAGCGCCGGGACCAACGCATGGACCGAACGCCGAGGACGTGCTATCGGACGGCTCGACGCGGCAGCGATGCTCGGAGGCGTGCCCTGCGGGTTTTGTTCATCTGGCTCAATCACGATACCCCCGTTGGCTTCAGCCACGGGCTGGCAGTGCTCTCGCAGGAGTTGAAATCCGCTGGGCATACCGTGCAGCTCCTGCACGTGAACGAACAGCTCGGGCTGGGATTCGACCTCGAGCGAATCGGCAGCGAGCTTCGGCGCCGACATCCAGAGGTGGTGGGCCTCGGCTTCGGCAGCAACCACGCCGCAGCCGCAGCCCAAATCGCCCGGCGTGCACACGAGCTGGTGCCGGACGTGTGGGTCATCGCCGGCGGGACTCACGCCACGCTCTATCCCGAAGAGGTGATGAGCTGGCCCGGGGTGGACCTCGTGGCGCTCGGGGAGGTCGACGATTTCAGGCTCGTCCAGGTACTGGAGGGGCTTGCGCGCGATCGGCTGCCTCGCGGCCGAGCGGGCTTCTGGTTCCGCGAACGCGGCGTCGTGGTCAAGAACCCCATCGCGCTGCCGGTGGATCTCCATCGCGTCCGCTCGATGGATCTGAAGCTGTTCGATCACCGACGCATCCTCGAGCTCAAGCGAGGCTGGGCCGACGTGCACGCCGGTCGCGGTTGTCCCCAACGCTGCACCTACTGCTTCAACGAGCCGCTCCGGCGCCGCTACCTCGAGCAGCTCGGACGCGGCTCGAAGCTCTGCTACGTCCGCAGGCGTCCCATCGCGGTAGTGCTCGAGGAGCTCGCCGAGTACCGGCGCCTGTACGGCCCCTACATACGCGCGTTTTCTTTCACCGACGACCAGTTCGTCACCAGTCGCCGATGGCTCTACGAGTTCTTGGAGGCCTACCAGGCGGATTTCGCGATCCCGCTGGTATTCCTCTCGTCAGCCGCCGCCATCGACGCCGAGGTAGCCCGCCGCTCAGCGCGCGCCGGGGTCTACATGGTGCGCCTCGGGGTAGAGAGCGGCAGTGCTCGCGTGCGTGAACGGATCCTCAAGCGCCGCACCCCAGCACGTGTCATCCGCCGCGCCGTCGACACTCTTCAACGTGCTGGCGTCAACGCATTCACCTTCCAGATGCTGGGGATCCCCGGCGAGACCATGCGCGATGTATGGGCCACGTTCCGGTTCGGCGCGAACCTCCGCGCCGACGCCGTGAAGTTCTCCATGTTCTGGCCCTACCCGGGTACACAGTTGCACGAGCTTTGCCTGCGAGACGGGCTCATGAGGCCCGGGCTCGAATTCGTGGGCAACAACATCCAGGATAGCCCGCTGCGCTGGCCCCGTTCCCGCCAGCTCTTCTTCCGCCGGGTGGCGCAGTTCTTCGACGTGGCGCTCAACCGCCATCTCGGCGGGCGGCACTCCGATCGCTATGCGAAGCTACTCGAGCGGCTACGTCGTCTCGACGAGAGCGACTGGCAGAACGGCGGCCGGCTCGATCTACGAGAGCGCACCGACTCGCTGAACGAGCAGGTCCTCGGGTGCGGAGGCGAGGCGTACCTCGCGCCGTTTGCCGATCGGCCCGACATCCTGCTCCTTCAAGGCCGGCACCGCTCTCGGCCGCTCCTCATGTGAGCTCGAGCAGCGCGGCTTCGGCTTCTTCGGGATGGCCGCGCAGCGCATCGTACGCCTCGACTCCACCGTTCACATGGCCCACCCGCTGCATGGCGGAGAAGGAGAGGCGCCTCTTTTCGCGGAGCACGGCATAGCGCACCGCTGGGTTCGGATCCCCGGTGACGTAGCTCGCCACCGCGCGGGCGAAGAGGCGCGCATAGGGCGCCATGCGGAGCCTGAGGGCGAACTGGTCCAGCACCAGATGCGGGATCCCGGAGCGCAAAGCCCGAGCGAGCACCCAGTTGACCAGGTTCATGGCTAGACATTGATTGGCGCACCGGAAGGGGTGCAGATGCACGTACCGCCAGTGGAACCGCCCTGCCCGTTCGACCGCGGCCGGCCGATCGCCGCGCTCTGCCGCCGTGAGCGCCTCGCGGAGCTCTGCAAACAAACGCTCGAAGTGACGAACCTCGAGCGGTCTCGGCAAGCAGTACCAATCGGCGAAGCGCTCGTCGTGAGCCGCGCGGGCCACGAGCACTCGGCCCCAATCGAGCCCGTCGTCGTCGGCGAACGTGCGCTCCGGATCGGAGGCCTCGGAGTCGCCGACCTGAGCGTAGACGAGGCGGTGGTAGAGGTCGCCGGCCAGGGCGCTCACCTTCGCGCGCGGTCCGCTGACGAACAGCGTGCCAGCGGCCGTCTTGATCGTGCGGGCCCGAACGTTCCACAGGGTGCCCGGCGCCACACCCGCGTCGCTCACGGGACTCGAGGGCTTGTAGAAACTGTCGAGCGATGCCCCCATGGTCGCGATGACGTGCAACTGCCCCAGGAACGCGACGGCACGCTCGTCGTCGGTGAGCGCCCGCTCGAGCTCGTGCTCGATGCACTGTCGCACGTCCACCATGTTTTGCCAGTAGGGTCGGGCGATGCCATAGGGTGAGGTCGGAAAGCGGGTGATCTCGGTACCGGAAAGCGCGCGTTCCAGGCCCTCGACCGCCGCGGGCGCGAACACCACGAGCCCAAACGTCTTGCGCAAGAAGCGCTCGAGCCCAGCCACCTGCCAGCCAACCTCGGCCGCAGTACGCGTCCCGTCGATGAGACTCTGGATGCGTGCGACATCTGCCGGAGTCATCCCGTCGATCTCTATGTCTGCGCCCCCTTCGGTCGAACGAAGCCGTACTCCGCTCGCCGTCGCGGCGACCGCGAAGTCCGACGCCACCAGTACGTCGTCAGCACGCGGCTCGAAACGCGGAGCATCGTCCGCGAACATGTCGTTTCTCGTCGGGGACGTGCGGGCCGCGCTCTCCACGAAGCGCTGGTATTCGTAGAGCTCCCAGGGAAAAGCGAGCAGCGAACGGACCCGGTCAGCGGGAGAAGCTAGCGTCACTGTTGACTGCAGCTACTAGCACAGGCCCTGCGGAACCTCGACCTACTGCCCTTTCTCCGTGATTCGCCGCAGAATTCGACGGCCTCGAACGGGGCGAAGCCTTCGAATTCTGCGGCGAATGCGCCCCGTCTGAGCCAGAAGGCCCCTTGTTACTTGTGTGCCCTGTCTTGGAGACAGGGCACTACCAGCCTCGTATCGATGACCGATCCGGGACGCTCGGGAGGACAGAACCGGGCGGCGGCGGAGGCAGGCTGGGCGGTGGCTCGCCGGGGGCGGAACGGTTCAGGATGACTTCCTGCCGCTTGCTTCTGAGCTCGGCCGCCAGATCGACGAGGCGTGCTGCAGTCGTCTCCAGACTGTCGCCCGCAGGAGTGAACAGCACATCACCGGGCGCCAGAGCGCCCAACGCCCGCCGTGTGTGTCGCCCGGCGGCGACTACGGCGACGGGCGCACCGCCGCAGTGGGCCAGCAGACGCCGCAGCAGCGGTTCGCCCTCTGAAAACTGGCCCATCACGACGACCAGGTCGGGGTCGACCCGGCGGCGAGCCTCCGGACGCGCCCGGGGCGACTGCAGGCGAACTTCAGCGCCCTGCTCGAGCATCCGTCGAGTCAGCTCCGTGGCTGCCTGCCCGGGCCGAGCGACCAGCAGCACGATCGGCAGACACAGCTCTTCGCGGCCCGCGTTCGTAGGCGTCTTCGCGGACATCGACCGATAATGGAGACAGCACCGTCCGTGTTGGGTCAAGAAAAAAAGGTGCTCGGGGGCGCGCCACCCAGCTCCTCCGGTGCAGGACTGGTCACGAGCCAGATCCGTGGAACGCGGCGCGATCCCAACGGCCGGTCGGGCTTCGGCTGGTGGCGTGTCTCCAAGACACGCCACATGACTAGAAACGCGTGTCCTGGCTCAGACTGCGGGCATTCGCCGCAGAACTCGACGGCTTGGCCCCGTTCGAGGCCGTCGAGTTCTGCGGCGAATCACGGAGACAGGGCACCAGCACTACTTCGCCAGTTTTTCAGGGTGGCACGTCCGGGCGCACAGGGCGCCCGCAGTGGGGGCACGGAGTC
>JAFGIS010000444.1 GCA_016929495.1 Polyangiaceae bacterium
GAACCTGCACCGGTGTTGTGCTCGGTATCGGTCAGCCGATCAAGTCTTGCCAGTCCGGAAAACCTGAATGATCATGCGCCGGACGAGGTTGGGACGGTTCGAAAGCTCAGTAGGTCCGCCAGGCCTTCCACCACACGCCGCGCTGCCAAGCGCCAGCTTCGCGTTCCTCTTCCATAATCGCCACCACGTCGACCCGGTCTGAGGCCCTGGCGCGCGACACCGTTGCCGGTGCCGACTTGAGGACGCCTCCCAGGCGATAGTACGGGAGCCACTCGCCCCATTCGTCGACCCAGTTCGCCATCCAGAGCTGGTCGTCCGTGCCCCGCACCACGATGTCGATCATCTGGGCGCCACGCGAGGTCGCCGCGGGCGAGTAGCAGTCCTCATACGACGGGTTATGGCCGACGACCTCCGGTAGCACCAGATACCAGTCTCCGGCCTCACCAGCGTCGTACGAAGTCCCCCATATCGTGTCGTCGGTGCCGTGGACGAAGAGATCGATCATCCCGACCCCGCGCGAGACCGGAGCAGGAACACCCCGGAAGGTCTCGGGACCGAACGGCTCCGACCAGTCCGTCCAGGTACCCGTATTGCCCTCGCAGTCCTTCGAGCACGAGTTCACCCAGAGCCTGCCGTCGCCACCTCTCACGAATACGTCGAGGCGATCCGGTCCCCACGAAGTGATCGCGGGGGCCGAAGAAGCGCCCTCCGATGGCTCGCCGAGGCTCTGCCAATCGGTCCACATGTCGGCGACCGAAGTCTTGACATACACGTTCCCGTCGCTACCGCGCACCACGACGTCGACGCGACCCGATCCCCACGATACGGCGCTCGGCGAGCTATCGAATATCTGCGTGCCCCCAAGAGCAGCCCAAGGTTGCCAGGCCGTCGTCGACTTCTGCTTCTCGTAGATCTTGCCGTCAGCGCCCAGGACGTACAAGCGCAGCGTGCCATCGTCCCAGGTCGCCAGCGCAGGATTGCTGTTGGCCTGGATCTGGACTCCCGAGGCGAGCATGAAGTCGACCGGTTGCTCCGCCCCGTCGTCGGCGACCGTCCGGACGAAGGGCTGCCAGGCCCACTGCGTCGCGTACAGCTCCACGACGGCTGCGGCGTCTCCTTTCGTGGGGAACCCCATGGGTTGCCCTTTCTGGCACCCGGGACAGGTCGGGCACACGGGCGACCCGGAGCTACCCGACGGCGCAATGCAGTTCGAACCGAACACGGTGCAGTCGCCGTCAGTGCACTGTTCGGGCAGCGGTAGTCTTGTCGGGTCGGGAGGACGCAAGCACGAGTCGTCCTCGGGAACGTAGATCTCAGGGATAAAGAAACGGCCGTCCCAGCGAGTGATGGCAGGATGAGCAGCCTGCAAATGCATCGCGGATCGGAAATCGAAGGGGCCGAAGACGCTCAGCGTCGGGTCATTGCAGGCTGCACCGTTCGGGCTCTCGTCATACTCAGCCGGGATGCCGCAGCCATTGAACGCACTGGAGCATAGGGAGAGGTACTTGTTGCGGTCTGCGCGCCGATAGTGATCCGAGAGCCCTATGACATGCCCGAGCTCGTGGTAGACATCGTCGCTCGTCGCCGTTCCGTCCTTCAAGGTGGCGTGGAACCATGCGTGGCAGCTGTCCGGGTCGACGAGGCACGCATCGTATCCTGAGCTGTCGCCTGCATTGGCTCCGGCCCAGACGTGGACCCGAGGGATTTGGGCAGTACTGTACACAAATTGCACGACGCCGGTGACATGTTCCCAGTCGTCCATCGCCCGCGTGGCCAGCTGCTTGAACTCAACGTCCTGATCAGGGTGCGCAGGATCCCAGTCCCAGTAGATCACCCCGTTAGGCCAGATACCGAGACTGCAGGCGTCCTCCGACACGGTGTCGCACCTGCCGGAGGAGCAGGGCTCGCATTCACCGGGGCAAGGTTGCCCGGCTACGCAACCCGGGCCGCCTACTGCGCCCGCCTCGCCGCCACCTTGACCGCCGACCCCGCCGCCGGTCTGGCCGCCGGTGCCGCCCGCTTCTGTCGAGCCGCCTTCACTGGCCCCCCCGTCGACCTGACCGCTCGTGCTCTCGACTCCGCCCGTACCGCCCGATGGGGCCGAGCCTCCGGAACCCCCGTCGACCTGGCCGCCCGCGCTGCTCTCCACTCCGCCCTTGCCGCCCGACGGGGCCGAGCCTCCGGAACCGCCGTCGACCTGGCCGCCCGCGCTACTCTGCACTCCGCCCTTGCCGCCCGACGGGGCCGAGCCTCCGGAACCGCCGTCGACCTGGCCACCCGTGCTGCTCTCCACTCCGCCCTTGCCGCCCGACGGGGCCGAGCCTCCGGAACCGCCGTCGACCTGGCCACCCGTGCCGCTCTCAACCCGGTCCGTACCGCCCGCTCCCGGCTCCTCGGCATCTCCGCCAGCTGATGCGTCCCAACCGGCGAACGATCCAGCCACGGACGTGTCACCCCGTGGGCCGTGTCGCTCCAGCGTGAGATTGCACGCTGGACCCACAAGCGCAAGCACGGGGACAAGGCAGCGCCAAGGCAGGCGGGTTGGTGCGGCTTCACGGATTGGCATACGGGCTCTCTGGATCGAATCCAGTCGGTGAAGACGTCGAGGCTCGTTTCCGCGCGGTCGACGGGGCTCGGGCGGGGGCCGATTCCTTCACCGAACGCACAGCCCCGGACGAGGCCCTAGTGACGACGGGCCCGGGCGGAGTTCCAGCCCGCGATGGGTTCGTCGGGCGTGAAGCGAAAGCAGAGGATGGACTGCTCGTTGCTGCTCCGCTCAGCGCTCCGACCGGGCTGCGGGCGACGAGCGGCGGGGAAACGCCAGTTTCGGAAGCGACGGCCTGGGCCGCACGCTGCTCCTGGCCCCAGGGTCGCGTCGAACTGTGGTCTTGTGGTGCTCCGGAGGGAACGCGCTCGACGGTATGAGTCACGACGACGAACATCGCCACGCCGACTGCAAAGGCGGTGCCAAGCGCCGCCCAGAACCAGAGTCGTCGCCTCGGACTCGTGGCTGCCCCTCGCCCTGGCGAAGGCCGGCTCGGCAGGTCGGACAGGGTGATTTCGGCATGTCCCGTGGATCCGGAGCGCAGCGCGGGATCCTGCGCCCCGCGCCGACCCGCGAACGGCGCCAATGCTCTTGCAAGCTCATCGGCTGAGTCGAATCGATCCTCTGGCCGGAGCGACAACGTCTTGCACACGACCGCACGGAGGCCCTCCGGGGCGTCCGGCAGGCGCTCGGCTAGGTCCACGGCAACGCTTCTGCGCTCGCTAGGACCGCTGCTCGGCTCGTCCAAGCCTTCAGGCGGTCGCGCGCCGCAAAGCGCCTCGAACAGGATGACGCCGAGTGCATAGATGTCGACGCTTCTGTCCACGGTCGCGGCGTCGGTGGCCTGCTCCGGCGGCATGTAGCTCGGGGTGCCGATCGCCTGCCCGGACCGCGTCGACAAGTCGCCACCAGCGGCTCCCACCAGCTTGGCGACGCCGTAGTCGAGCACCTTGACCCTCTCCTCGCCGGAGCGGCCCCTGGTCACGAACAGGTTTTCCGGCTTGAGATCTCGGTGAATGACTCCCGCTTCGTGAGCCACCGCAGTCCCGAGACACGCATCGAGCACCAGATTCACGGCGCGCACCGGCGCAAGCTGGCCCTCACGCCGGAGGAGCGCCCTCAGGCTCATCCCCTGTAGATACTCCATGACCAAGAACGGCGTCCCGTCATCGGCCTCACCCCAATCCACCATCGATACGACGTACTTGCTGTCTAGAGCAGCCGCGACTCGAGCTTCCCGCTTGAAGCGCATGACTCCGAACGGACTACGGGCATGGCGGGTGTGCAGGAGCTTCACTGCGAAACGACGATGAATGTCTCGATGGCGGGCTTCGTACACGGAGCCCATGCCGCCGGTTCCGACCAGACGAAGCAGCTCGTAGCGCCCGCCCAGCACCTGCCCCACACGGTCGCCCGTGTCGACGTCAACAGGGTCGGCCCTGGCGGCTTGACCGGACCGAGCGAATTCGGGCTCCGTGCTTTGCCCCTTCATCGGCGGAACGCATCGAGGTTGACGTTGGGTTCCGCAGCGAGAAGCCGATACACCCGGTGCCTCGAGATACCCAGCGCCGCGGCTGCTCGAACGACGTTTCCGCCGTGGGCTGACAACGCGTCCAGAAGCCGCTGCAGCTCGGGGCGACGGTTCGGCAGGGTGCCCGCGACCTCCGATCCTGCCGGAACCGGATGCTCCTGCAGACAGCGCTCCACGTCCTCTCGAGTAATGGTGTCACGCGCTCCCAGCAGGACCAGGATGCGCCGCGCGAACAGCTCGAGCTCGCGAACGTTCCCAGGCCAGTCACGAGTGCAGAGGTATTCGACAGCGGTCGCGTGGATTGCCGGCGCATATCCGGCGGAGTGTGTGTTCAGCAGGTGCTTGAACAGCGCCGGGATTTCCTCGACGCGGTCGCGCAAGTCGGGCAGAACCACCGAGTACCCGTTCATCCGGCAGTAGAGATCACGCCGGAAGCGTCCGTTGGCCACCTCCTCGTGCAGCGGCCGTTGCGCGGCAGCCAGGACGCGAACATCGACACTGCGGCCACGCGGATCACCGAGCGGAAAGACTCGTCCTTCTTGCAGAACACGCAGCAGTTTGGCCTGCAGGGTCAGCGGAAGCTCGGCAACCTCGTCGAGCAACAGGGTTCCCCGATCCGCTTCGAGGAAGTATCCGGGCGCAGCCCGGTCCGCGCCGGTGAAGCTGCCCTTTCGAAAGCCAAAGAGCTCCGCCTCGGCCAGCGCCTCCGGGATGGAGGCGCAGTTCAGGGCGACGAACGGTCCTCTGCGAGCGCTCCACTCGTGCACGGCCCGAGCCACGCATTCCTTGCCGGTCCCCGTTGCCCCGGTGATCAAGATCGGAAGCGCGCTCTTCGAGACGGCGTAGAGCCCGTGGAGGATGGGGCGAAGCACTTTCCCCCAGTGCGCACCCGACGCATCTGCCCGTGGCAATGCGGGCGCCTGGACTTCGTCGGCCGTGCTCTGCATGGAGCGCACGAGGCCGACCCAATCGCCGATTCGAAGCAGGGCGCCATCGCCGAGCGGCGATTCGGTGATTCGCTGGCCGTCGACCCAAGTGCCGTTCCTGCTCGACAGGTCCTGGATCACGAGTTCGCCATCCCGGCGCCGGAGCTCCGCGTGGCGCCTGGACACACCCGCGCCGTCCAAGACGCAGGAACAACCCTCACCTCGTCCGAGGAGCTCACGAACAGCGCCGTCGAGCGGCCAGTCGCGCTCTTCCGGCACGAGCCAGCGTACCACCAGCCGACGAGCCAGCCGTTCGTCGGCAACGCAGACAGCATCATCCGATACGGTCGTGACCTCTCCGACGGACGCCCCTTGGGACGTTCCTTGCGAACGCCTCGCCTTGCGCGCAGTCAGCTCCACCACATACCCGCCTACGATGTGAAAACGAAGGCTCAAAGCTTGGCACACGAGCCACATGGCAGCCAAGTGCTGACTTCGGGCGGGCATGGGGCTCGGCAGCAGAGTCCTGGCGCACATGCGATACGCGAGCGCATGCGCGCCCGCCTCGATGCTGCTATCAGTCGACCGCCTGGCCGCCCCAAACGGCTCCAATCTCGCGAGGGGGCCCTACCGCTCGGACGCCGAGTCCGCCGTGAGGTACAGATACACGCCCGTCGCCAGCGCGCTGACTCCGGCAACCCCGAAAGCAATCGCCGCCTGTGTTTCGCGCTGAACCGACCGCGACAGCTCATCGTTCTGCCGCTGCTCATCACGAAGCGTCGTTTGGTCTGCCGGTGGGTCAGCCCAGGCAGCGTCGAGGTCGTTCTGTCGGCCGTCCCATCGTCTCCAGTCGGACCTGGAGTGGAGGTACAGGTAGCCCCCTGCGCCCGCCAGGAGCGCGCCTGCGGCCAGGAACCCATACGACCAGGCGCGCTGGCGATCCGCATGTGCACGGTGCTTCTCCGCGTACGCGTCGGTCGGTCGCAGGCTCAGATCCAGTCTCGTCGGTTGGCGCGCTTCGAGCACGACATCCTGCGTCCATGGCTGATACCCCGTCCGCACGACTCGAAGCCTGTGTAGGCCCGCCGGGACTGCGCCGGACGACGGCAAGGGCACATCGTCGAGCAGGATCTCGGCGTCCGTGGGGTGCGCTCTGACGGATAGGTCGGCCTTCCATGGCTGAACCAGCGGCTCAAGCGGTTCCATTTCGCAGCGCATCGGCGAGACACGTTCGCGTTCGATTGTCACGGAATGCACGTCGGAGCGGTAGCCGGCGCGCCGAAGCTCGACGCGATGCGATCCGGGGCTCGCACGGATCCAGGCTCGCCCCCGTACGGTCGTCGCCGGGCGCCCATCCAACACAATCTGCACCGCGGGTACGCCGCACTCGACGGCCAACCAGCCCGGGGTGGACGGCGTGGACGGCGGCGCGGCGAGCGCCAAGGTTACGCGGACCGCCTCGCCGGCGTGCACTGGAACCACCCGATACTCGGGGCTGAGTCCGGTACGGGCCGCGAGCACCATATGGTCACCCGGTTCGACCAGGGCTGCGCGATCGGAGGACTCTTGTTCTCCGTCGATGAAGATAGTGGCGTCCGCCGGGGAGACGCTCACCGTGACTTCGCCCAGCCGTTCACGGAGGCTACGGATCTGTTCTCGAATCTCCGAAACGCGGTCCAACGGTACGGCGGAGCCGCCCTCGTCCAGATAGCGCCGGAATGCATCCAGGGCCTTTGCGAGATGGCCGGCGCGTCGGTGAGCCTGCGCAGCGTTGTACAGGACCGCGAAGTGGGGACTGGCGCGGTACGCTTCGTCGAAGGCGAACGCGGCTTCTGAGAATCGGTCCTGGCTCGCGAGCTCGAGTCCTTCGCGAAAGAGAGCGTCGGCCGCGCTTCTGTGGTCAAGATCGCCCTTGGCCTGGTCGCGTGTAGGCCCGCGGGGGTGCGGCTGCGCCTGAAGGTGGAGGGCGAACAGAAACGTCAGAGTTCCCAGGAGTACGCTGTTGGTCCGCCGGCAGGTTCTGGTTGATTCTGGGGGCTGCTTCACGGCTAGGGATGGCAGGTTGGGCCGATTTTCGTCTTCCCGTCAATCGCAGAGCCCGAGATCCCACCGCGCATGCGGGTGCACCAGGAGGCATGCGCGAGCCCCGGAGACTCTGCCTCGCTCGACCGCTCAGCCGCCCAGCGCAATCCCAGGTGTTCCGACGGAAACAGCAGGCTCTACGAGGCCATCCCGAGACCTCGCGAGCTTCCGCGAACGTGTTCGGACATGTCCGCACATGTTCGGGTCACGCCCGGAGCATGATGGTCGGCAGCGAGCCAGAACGTGGACCGGTTCTCCACGGGATCGCCACCAAAGCGATTGGTTTCGCGGGATGGGGCGATGACCTCCGCACGCGTTGTTGGATGGCACAACGATTGCAGATAGGGCCAGAGGTTCTGGCCAGGACCCACCAATCCTCCAAACAGCAAATGGGCGCCCTTCCAGCAACGCTCCGCTTCCCCAGGCCCCTCACTAACCCCCTCCGGCCCTCGGACCATGGCAC
>JAFGIS010000445.1 GCA_016929495.1 Polyangiaceae bacterium
CATGGTAAGGAGGGGGTCGACGGTTCGAGTCCGTCAGAGGGCTTACCTAAAGTGCCTGCAAATCGACACTTTGTTGTTGTCTGTAGCGCGAACACGCGGACACATTCCGGACACATCTGCGGTACGCGCGACGCACGGCGACGTCTCGCGTCGTCTTCCGACACGTCTGTCACAAGGCTGGTCGACACGCTGACCAGGGAAATCCCCCGCAAAGAGACAACTTCTGTTGCCACGGTTGGCGAGATCTTGACCCCTTCCCAAAGAGTGAGGGTGTCGTGGCGCAGTCGGCCGACTGGCAGGCCGCTACGAGCTCACTTCCGGTGCCATCGAAGTCCGGCAAATCCTGACCTGGACGATCCCTCGCAGCCCGAGTGCAGCCCTCACGCCCCAGGTCCTTCCGTGCAGATTTGGCGATCAGTGCGTACCGTGAGTGGACTGACAGGTGGTTCAATTTCCAAGGATCGAACGAAGACAGGGGACCCCAGTCATGACCACCGAACGGTTCTTGAACACGTACCACAACGCGAGCACCGCACCGAGCCGTGACGTTCCCGAGGACCTCGCGGGCTTCTTGCTGGCCGCCGACCCGGTCCTCACCGAGGCGGCGGAACTCGCCCGGATAGTCGCACGGGCTCATCAGGGAGCGGCCGCACAGCTGATCGGTGAAGGGTGGGCTCACGCCCGCAAGTACTTCTCGCTGTCGGAGAAGTACGCGGAATGGGCGGATTACCGAGCACCGGCCAAGGGACTTGGGATCCACGCGTACGCACACGAGGTCAGCCAGCCGATCCGCCTCACCGACCAAGAGCTCCGCGCCCACGAGAGGTGGCGAAACTTCGGCGACGAGATCGAGAAGCATCCTCCGATGCGCGGCTGGCTGGCTGTCCCCCTCATCGGATCGGACGGCGCGAACTACGGGTTCATCCAGGCCTCCGATCGGCTCGAGGGTGATTTCACCGCGCAGGACGAGGCGAATCTCGTGAGGCTGGCGGCGCTCACGTCGACGGCACTCGACGCGCTTGCACAGCTCCACCTGCCCGACTATCGGCGGGAGGTCGCCGAGCGGTCGGCCGGTTGACGTCGGACGAGTCGACTGAGTGAGGCCCGTCTGCGTTCAGCGAGTCGACGGAAGCGACTGCCGGAAGACGAAGACGTTGTCGGGATCGTACGTTGCCTTGACCTCCAGAAGCCGCTCGTAGTTCTCGCGGTAGTACGCGCGCCCGAAGTCCGCGAGATCCGGATCGGGGAAGTTTGGATAGACGCCTCCCGAGCCTGATGGCTCGAGCAGCGCCCACGATCGCTGCAACCAGCCGCGAGCAGCATCGGCTTCGGCCCCGGAAGCATCGGGGTCAGTCTCGAACAGGTGTTGGACGAGGAAGCGCTCGCTGCGATGCGGGAACGCGGTTGCGTCGGATGCAACGCTGTTGTAGGCACCGCCCCAGGGCATGAAGGCCACCTCGCGAACCAAAGCACCGGCCGCTTCCCGCGAGATGCCTTCGACAAGCGCGTCGATCGTCTGCCGGTCGAGCGACCGGCGGAAGAACTCCGACTTCGAGTAGATGTGGCCTTGGCGGTTCGACTCGCCGGCTGAAGAGTCCTCGTGCTGATCGAGCTCATTTAGGTGCCGCTTGGCGAGCGGGTACGCCGTCTGGCGTGACCATTCGGCGGCGGGCGTCAGTCGCGCGCGTGACAGAAACGCGTCAAGACGCTGCGCGGTCTTGTTTTCGTCGCCGAGTACGGCGCCGAAGAGCTCGACCTTCGGCGGCTCCCCGTGCGTACCGCCGGTCAGACGCAGCGTGGCGTCGACATCGTCGGGAGCGTCCGGTGCCCACTTCTGCCAAGTGTCGACCAGCGCGGTGGCATTCGCGATCGGCCAGCGCAGACGGAAGACCGTGGGATCCGGGGCGGGCACGGCCGCGAAGACGAGCGACGTCACGACGCCGAAGTTGCCGCCGCCGGCCCCTCGGAGCGCCCAGAAGAGATCCGGGCTCTGGCTCTCGCTGCATTCGACAACGCGACCGTCCGCCAGGACGATCTGGGCTCGGAGCAAACGGTCGCAGGTGAGCCCGTATCGGCGCCCGAGAATTCCGATCCCTCCGCCGAGCGTGAGGCCGGCGATTCCGACCGAGGGGCCGCAGCCGGCCGGGATTGTCACGCCGTGCTCATGCAGTGCCTCATAGAGCTCGCCGAGCCTGACACCGGCGCCGACTGTCGCAACCTCGCCGGTCACCGAAATGTCGCGCATCGGCGTCACGTCAACGAGGATCCCTTCGGTGGATGAGCGGCCGGCCACCGAGTGCCCGCCACAACGGATGCCCAGCTGCACTCCTGCACGCCGCGCGAACCCGATCGCTGCCGAGATGTCAGCCGACGTCGTGCACCTGACAATTGCCGCCGGCATGACGTGATCGAATCGAGCCATCGCAGGCTTGCGGACGTCGTCGTACGCGGCCGAGGCCGGAAACACCACCTCACCGCGTACCGCCCCGCTCAGCTCATCCCACTCCACAGTGGGTGTTTTCACGCCGTTAGTCCTGTGACGGGACGGCTCACAGACGTTGCAGAGCTTACGCACGAGACCCTGCACCGCAAGTGCACGGTTGGCCACGCGTCGAGCGGCCAGGGCTCGGCGAAGGGCGTGTCGTGCAGCTGGTTGTTGGAGAGGAGAGCGTAAGGCATGGCGAGCAAACCATCAGAGCGGTTCGTGTGGGCGGTGGATACCCTGGCGCTCGACCCAGCCGATCGAGTGCTGGAGGTCGGCTGCGGACACGGCGTGGCCGTATCGCTGGTCTGCGAGCGGCTGACCAGCGGACGGATCACGGCGATCGATCGCTCGAAGAAGATGATTGAGATGGCCGCGCGTAGGAATCGCGAGCACGTCGCGGGAGGCAGGGCCGTGCTGAAGACG
>JAFGIS010000446.1 GCA_016929495.1 Polyangiaceae bacterium
CGCGCCCGATGGCGTCTTCGTCTACAGCCGGTTCGAAGACAACGTCCCAGTGGGCCCGGCAGACATCCATCTCGAGACACGCCTCGTCAACGCGCAACGCGCCGCGGCGCGCACGGAGGTAACCTGGGAGATCGTCGCGCCGGGCGGCAGAACGGTCGCCAAGGCGCAGCAGTCCGCGAACTTCGCCACGAAAGGCTCGCTGCACATCGAAGCGACGACACACGTCAGCGCGCCCGAGCTCTGGGCGCCGGAGACGCCACGGCTCTACAGACTCGTGACCTCGGTCACCCGCAGCGGGACACTCGTCGATCGCGTCACGACGGAGTTCGGCATCCGCACCGCGGCTTTCGACGCCAACAAGGGATTCTTGCTGAACGGAAAGCCCTACGTCATCAAGGGCACGTGCAATCACCAGGACCACGCCGGGGTGGGGACCGCGTTACCCGACCGCCTTCAGTACTTCCGTGTTGCCAAGCTCAAACAGATGGGCAGCAACGCCTATCGGACCGCGCATAATCCGCCCACGCCCGAGCTGCTTCAGGCATGCGACCGTCTCGGCATGCTGGTCATGGACGAAAACCGACTGCTCGGCAGCGACTCGACACACCTCGGCTGGCTGGAGGCCCTGGTCCGTCGCGACCGCAACCATCCGAGCGTCGTCATTTGGTCGCTCGCCAACGAGGAGTGGTCCGTCCAGGGGACCCCGGCTGGCGCCCGGGTGGCCACCACGATGCAGGACGCGGTCAAGCGTCTCGACCCGACCCGTCCGGTGACCTACAACGCCCCGGTTGGCAACGATTTCTCCGGGATCAACGGGGTCATCGAAGTGCGCGGATGGAGCTACCACGTCGGCCCCGACATGGACAGCTACCACGCCTCCCATCCCGGGCAGCCCAACGTCGGCAGCGAACAGGGCAGTACCGTATCCACGCGTGGTATCTACAGCGACGACAAGGTGCGCGGCTACGTGAGCGCGTACGATGAGCACGCGATGAGCTGGTCGAACACGGCTCACGACTGGTGGAGCTTCTTCGATGCGCGCCCCTGGCTGTCAGGCGGCTTCATCTGGACCGGATTCGACTATCGAGGTGAGCCCACGCCGTACGGGTGGCCGTGCATCAGTTCGCACTTCGGTGTGCTCGACACTTGCGGTTTCCCAAAGGACAACTTCTGGTACTACCGGTCGTGGTGGACGGACAAGCCGGTCTTGCACCTGCTGCCGCACTGGAATTGGCCCGGCCGCGAAGGGACGGACATCGACGTTCGGGCGCTGAGCAACTGCGAGCAGGTGGAGCTGTTCCTCGATGGCCGGAGCCTGGGCCGACAGACCATGAAGCGCAACTCGGAGCTGAAATGGAAAGTCGCCTACCACCCTGGCACATTGTCCGCGCAGGGATCCCGAGCCGGACGAGTCGTCGCAGAAGCGAGGGTCGTGACCACCGGTGCCCCTGCGGCGCTGAGCCTCCGAGCCGATCGCCCGAGCATCGACGCGAACCGCGAGGACCTCGCCGTCGTGGCCGTGTCGGTCATCGACGCTCAGGGGCGGATCGTTCCAACGGCTGCGCATGACATCGTCTTCAAGATCGAAGGGCCAGGTCGGATCCTGGGCGTCGGCAACGGCGACCCGAGTTCTCACGAGCCGGACCAGTTCTTTGCTTCGCCAACGCTACGAACACGCGCGCTGGGGAACTGGCGTTGGCAGAAGATCAACAACCCCTACGCCGCGAACCTGCCCGAAGTCGCTGTTGGTTTCGATGACTCGCGATGGGCCAAGGCCGACGTGAACAGCGACAGTGGCCCACTCGGAATGGAAGAGAGGGCGGTCTTCCGCACCCGCTTCGGCGTCTCGGCGAAAGACCTAGCTCGGTCCGGGGCCGAGTTGTGGTTCGGCAAGATCGACGGGGGCGTTTCGGTCTTCGTCAACGGACGACGCATCGGTCCGGCGGGCGACCCGCGCGCGCCCTCGATCTACGACGTCAAGGGCTCGTTGCATCCCGGCGAGAACACCGTCGCGGTCACCCTCGCCAGCTACGGCCCTGCGGCAGGCATCAACAAGGGCGTGCTGCTGCGTCTGGTCGACGAGCCGCCAGCGCCCGAATGGCGGCGCAGCGCGTTCAACGGTCTGGCGCAAGTCATCGTGCAATCGACCGGCAAGAATGGCGCCATCCGGCTGAGCGCGCAGTCGAGCACGCTCAAGGCGGCGATGATCCTGCTCACGAGCCGCGCCGCTCCGCGGCGGCCTGCGCTGCCGTAGAGACACCGACGGCGGTCGAGTGCTTTCAGATACCCTGGATGCTCGCCCTGCTGGTACAGAACGACTGAGCCTCAGTCCACCCGCTCTTTCGGCGGGCGATACGTGGCCACGGCGACGCCGCCGGACGTGCGCACGGCCACCGTCAGTTGGTCGTCCGCAGACGCGGGACACCAGAGTGCCGTGCGGTCCGCTCCTTGTACGTGGCCCTCTGCGCTGATCCAGCGCACGGTCATCTGGGGCTCGCCGCCACAGAGGCTGACTTCCCAACCGTCGCCCTGACGCCGGCCCTCGAGGGAGATGTCCGGAACGTCGTACAGGGGGAGATCCCGCGATCTGTGTACGCGTCGCGGCGCCGTGTCCTGCCACTGACCGCGCGTTGCATCGGCACGACCCCACATGGACGCCTGCTTCGCCGCCGACGCGGCAGCGGCGCTCGTCGGCTCATCCGAGCTAGTCCCGGTCGCTCGATATCCAACCGGGCCCTCGGGAGCGCAGTCGATCACCATGCCGCCCGTGCTCGTTCTGCCCCCATTGCCTCCGATGTAGCCGCCGGCGCCTGCAGGCGGGCCATCGCCTCCAACGAATCCCCCGTTGCCTCCTGGAACCGTATCCGTGCCGCCCTGGCCCCCGGTGAGTCCGGCGCTCCCTCCTGTCGCTGGATCAGACACCACACCACCGGTGCTCGGACTGCCACCGTCGCCTCCGATGAATCCTCCGCTGCCTCCTGGAACCGGATCTGACAGCGTCCGCCCGCCCGTGCCGAGGCGTCCGCCGGTCCCTCCCACGTATCCCCCGCTGCCTCCTGGAACCGGATCGGTCCTCCCGCCCCAGCCCCTCCCTCCCGTGTATCCTCCGCTGCCTCCTGGAGCCGCGTCCACGACCATCCCGCCCGTGCTCGGACTGCCACCGTCACCTCCGATGAATCCTCCGGTGCCCCCGGGCGCTGGATCAGCCACGATCCTCCCGCCCGTACCGGCGCTGCCGCCATCGCCTCCAATGAATCCACCGCTGCCTCCGGCAACTGGGTCAGCACCGCCGTAGCCTCCGGTGTAGCCTCCGCTGCCTCCTGGCGCCGCGTCCACGACCATCCCGCCCGTGCCCCCGGTGCCGCTGTTCCCGGCCACGCCGGCCGTGCCTCCTCCTGTGCCGGTGTCGTCCTTGGATCCCTCCTCACCGCCGCAGCCGGGCAGCGTAGCCACGACGCAGCCGGCCACGGCAAGGCGGTTCAGCGCTGCGCGCAGACGCTCGGGGAAGGCGTACGGCCGTCGCGGATGATTCTGCTCGGCCGCGATCCGTTCGATGTCGCAGCGAACGTCGATGAGCTCACCGAGCGACAATCGGTTGTGCGCTGCGGCGATGAGCGCAAGATCGACGGTACGCCGGGTGATGCGTTCGTGATCCGCGAGGTCGGCATGTTCGGCCAAGTCGACCACTTGCTCGAGCAGTCGGGCTGTGTCCAAGGCGATGTCCTGGATCAGCGCGTCCGCCCGACCGAGGACTCCGCGGGCACGCGCCGAGCTCGCATCGAACAGAACCCTGAGCAGCTGCGCCTGATACCCGAGCCCCATGGACAGGTTCGCCACTCCCTCCGGGGCGAAATTGCGCTCCCTGAACACCACCGCCGCGATACGGTGAGCGAGTTCGGTGCGATCGTCGCTGATGCGATAGTCCCAGCCGAGATAGCTGCCGAGCAGCGCGCCGCGCGCACGCAGCCGCTCGAACAGCGGAGTGCCATGATAGGCCTCGGCGCGACAAAAGTTCACCGGCACGGACGAGTGGCGGCGGATGAACTCGATGCTCTCGCGTACATCGTCGAGCACGGCGTCCGGCTCGAACAGAAGCAGGTTGTAGCAGACCATGATGCCGGCACCCTGGACCGCCGACAGCGCTTGCTCGATCTGTTCCATCCGGATCCGGCGACCCAGATGGTCGAGCCCGCGCTGCGATCCGTTTTCGACCCCGACGAAGAGGCGCACGACGCCCAGTCGTCTGAGCTCGCGCGCGAGCTCCGCCGTGATGCAGTCGGGCCTGCACTTTCCGTTCAGCGCGACCTCGCCCACCCCGAGCTCATCGAGACACTGGCGTAGCTCCGTGAGCCGCGCCCGCGTGTCGGACGGCCGCGGCAGCAGCAGCGTCTCATCGTGAAAGCAGAACAAGCAGCGTCCGCCTGCGGCATGCCAGAGCGCCGCCATCTCCGCCGCGATGTTGGCCGGCGAACGGAACCTCAACAACTTGACTCCGCTGTGAGCGCGTGCGCTGCGGTGCGTCGTGGTGATGGAGCAGAACGCGCACGAGCCCCAGCAGCCTCTGCTGCCCGAGATAGGAATGAACGGAAGTCCGAGGTGACGCGAGTGCGGCCGGTAGCGGTGGGCAAAGGGCAGCGTATCGAGATCGGCAACCGGTGGCCTGGGAGCCGTGCGCTCTAGCGTGCCGTCCGGTCCACGCAAGGCGAGGCCCGACACGGTGGCGAGCGCTTCGCGCCCCGTGAGCGCGCGCGCAAGCTCCACCATCGTGGCTTCTCCTTCGTGCAAGACGACGCTGTCGAGGCATGGCTCGTGGGCGATGAGCTCGCGGTACGCCATGGTCGGGTACTGGCCGCCACAAGTCAGGTGGCCGCGGAAACCCAACTCGCGCAAGCGGCGGGCGAGCGCGAGAAACTCGATCGCCCGATGCTGGAACTGGATCCCCAGGCCAATGAGCTCAGGACGACGGCGCGTCACTTGTTCTGCCACGGCCTCGAGCTCACTCGCCTCGTTGAAGGCCACGACCTCGACCCGGTGCCTCGCCCTGACCAGCGCAGCCGCCACCATGGCCAAGCCCAGGTTTTCCTCGCAGTCCGAACCGACCAGCAGCACTCTCATGACCAGTTCTCCTCGGGGCCGAGGCCCTACGGGATGATGTCACCTGGGCGCGCCCTGGGGTGGCGTTTGCGTGACAACCGCGCGCGGCGGGATCCAGCAAGCAACAAACGGGCCAGGGGCCGACGCAGAAGAAAGCTCGGAGATCCGGGCCCTCGGCGGAGAGAGCCGTGTGCCAGTGTGCCAGCGGATCTCGCGCAGCGTGCAAGCCGCGTCAGCGTCGGCGGATCAGCCAGCGGGGATCGCGCGCCCGTCTACCCGGTACACGCCGTCCAGGCTTCGGCGCAGCTCATGGACTGATTCTCTTCGTAGTCTGGCATGCAGAGGGTCGAGATCATTCGAAGCGTGCTTTCGGGAAGCCAGCCGCTCTCGGTCTGCGTCGCCATGCCAGCCATACAGGCCTCCTGGGTGAGCTCCGAGCACTCTGCCCTGAGCGACGCACAACCTTCCTCCGCGGCAATGGGTCGATCGGGCAGCCCAAGGCACGTCGTCGACACATAGTTGCCGCGGCAGGTGCGGGCGGTTGCGTCGGTCGACACGCAGGTGGCAAGCTCCGCCCATTTGTCCTCGGGGAGCGGTCCTACGTCGAGCACGCATTCTTCTACGGATACCGCTCCGCAAACCGCGTGGGCGGCTTCGCAAATCGTCTGAGCGTTGTCGGGAGTGCAAGTGCGAGCCTCCATCTCGGACACGCACTGCTCGGCGTCGTCCCGGTGGACCGTGCCGCACCAGCCCTCAGTGGGTTCGCTGAGACCCGAAAGGCATTCGAACAGGACCCCTGCTGACCCGACGCGCGCGCCTGCGTAGCGTGAACAGACGCTCACCCCGTAGGGGACCGCGTCTCCCTCACCCGAGGGATCTGGACAAGTCTCTTCGGCGTAGGGGAGCGTGCCGCAATCGAGGCCCGCGCCTTCTTCCGCCGGATCGCCCGAGACACAGGCGGGTGCGCCTGCCGCGCCTGCCGCTGGCTCGCCCGCGCTCCCGGCTTGGGCCTTGCCGTCCGGTGCGCCCGCGCTGCCACCCTGACCCGCGACGTTCATGTGGCCCGCGACGTTCGTCTGCCCCGCGACATTCGTCTGGTCCGCGCTGCCGCCCTGACCCGCGACGTTCGGCACCCCCGCGCTGCCGCTCACTCCCTCGTCGCTCGGCAGGCCCGCACCGCCGCCCAGTCCTTCGTCGCTCGGCAGGCCCGCGAGTCCTTCGTCACTCGGCAGGCCCGCCTCGCCTCCGGCACCGGCCGCGGCCTGCTCGGACTTGCCGCCGGTCGAGCCCTCGTCTTCGGAACCCTGGCCGGCACTGTTCGCGCTGGAGGAGTCCGTCTCCTCCGTCACGATCGTGCATCCCGGGGTTGCCGCGGACCCGACAGCCAACAGCATGGTCAATTGCAGGAACTTCTTCGTCGATACTTCGATCATGACCACCTCCGTCCACACAAAAGCCGCTCGATCACCGGCGCGGTGACTGTACACCCGAGTGCAGCCAGGGTCGACGGGGTTGTCGTCCGGCGAGTTCGGGCCGGCCTTGGCCGAAGGGGCAACGTCAGGCAGCATTGCAGGCGTGTCTCCGATGCGCGGCAAACCCCGCGAGTACCTGTGGGGCCTACTCATCGCCATCGCAGGGACACGTGTACCGGTCGGGCTTCTCATGCTCGGCGCAGCGTCCACCGTCGATCGCGATCTTCACCGGTCGTCCTGGTTCTGGGCCGGACTGACCCTGTGGTTTCTGGTCATGGCGGCCGCCGCAATCGGCCTCGTCGCGCGCGGTCGGTTCGAGACCGTCCAGTTCGTCGGCGTGTGCCTCGCGCTCGTCGTGCTCCCGTTGTGGGGGCTCGCACTCGACTGCGCCCTCCGGCGGATGTATGCGATGGATCCGGAGCAACATCGAGGGTCGCGCGATTCTCGAGCCCACGAGGCAAGACGATGAAGCACCCACCGAGCTTCCTCCAGGACGCAGCCCAAACGGCGTACCTCTGGAGCTGCCGGAACTGCTACGGAAACCGCAACTCTGCCGTCAAAGCACTCCTCAAGCGCAAATCGGCCGAGGGGAGGCACCTCAGCGAGTGCCAGATAGCTTTCGACGTCGGGCTGCGTGTCGTCACCAGGACCCAGGAAGCGGTTTCGAGGATCCCGTCCCTGGAGTACCTGCCCGACGAAGAAGCTCGGCGCATCGCCGACGAGATGGTCCTCGACGTGCGAAGAGCGGTACCCGAGAGCACCCCTGAGATGGTCGACTATGCGATGGGGATGCTCTTCTGGATGCCCATCACGAGGTAGCGCCATGCGGGCCCTCTTCGTCGTCAATGATCTGGTCGCGGCCGAGCCGCTCGGCGTCATGCAGCTCGCATCGGTGCTGCGCCACGCCGGGCACCCGGTGTGTCTCGCCGGGGCACGCCAGACGCCGCTGGCTCCTCTCTTGACGAGCTTCCGCCCCCAGCTCATCGGCTACTCGGCGATCACCGGGCTTCATCGGCCGCTGCTCGAGCTCAACCGCAGGCTCAAGCAGAGCTTCGAGTTCTTCGCGCTGTTTGGCGGACCGCACGCGACATTCTTCCCAGAGATGGTCCATGAACCCGGCGTCGACGCCGTGTGCATCGGCGAGGGGGAAGGCGCTGTGCTCGACGTGGCCTCCGCCCTGGACAGCGCCGCGTCCGTGGCCGGGGTCGCCAATCTCTGGGTGAAGACGGCACAGGGCGTCGTGCGGGCCCCTCCCCGCCCGCTCATCGCCGATCTCGACGCGCTACCTTTCCCGGACCGCTCCCTGCGGAGCGCGACGGACCCTCGCAGCCGCAGCTACCCGGTCAAATCCATTCTCGCGGCCCGCGGATGCCCTTTTCGCTGCAGCTACTGTTTCAACGATGGCTACGCGCGGCTCTACGGACCCGCCTGGAGCCGCGTGCGCATCCGCTCGGTCGGGAAAATCATCGCGGAGGCTCTGGAGCTGTGCCAGCAGGGGCCGCTCGAACTCGTGCAGTTCCGGGAGAGCGTCTTCCCGTGGCAAGACCACTGGCTCGAACAGCTCGCCGCGCGCTGGCCCACGGAAGTCGGGTTGCCTTTCTACTGCCACGTGAGGGCCGATCTACTCACCCCCCGCCGCGTGGCTTTGCTCGCGCGCGCCGGTTGCGTTAGCGTGAACCTGGGCATCGAATGCGGCGACGAAACCGTGCGGCGCGAGCTGCTCGAACGCCCCATCAGCGACGATCAGATGCTCGATGCCTGCCGGTGGCTGCACGCCAGCGGCATACGCGTTCTGGCCGACAACATGCTCGGACTGCCCGGGACGACGCTCGAAACGGACTTGAACACCCTGCGACTGAACCAGCGCTGCAAGGTGGACTACGCCTTGGCCATGCTGTTTCAGCCGTATCCCGGGACGCGTCTCGGCGAGCTGGCACGCGCCACCGGGCAATGGGTCGGAGACCTGGAGTCCATCGGGGCCAACTACTATCTCCAGTCGCCGCTCCGGTTGGGTGACGCGCGAGCACAGCGCGTACGCGAGAATCTTCAGAAGTGGTTTGCCGTGCTGGTCGAGGCGCCCGGTCTGGAGCGGCTGGTGCGGCCCTTGCTCCGCTTGCCGCCGAATCTGGTCTTTCTCAGCATCTTCCGCGCCTGGTACACCCTGTGCTATGTTCTGCGCATCGTGCCGCACCGACTCGATCGCGAGGAGCTCGCAGAGCTCGGCGCCAACCTCTTCGGGATCTTTCCCCCGGATGCGAACCGTGATCTCCTCGAGCAGACTCAGTAGCTGGCTCGGCGTTGCGACCGCGATCGGGATGGGCGTTGTCGCCGGGGCGTTCATCGCCGGATTCGGCACGGGGTGCCGCCCTTCGCGTCCGCGGCCTTCTCAGTCGAACGAGCCGGCGCCTGACGCTGGGTCGCCGAGCCGGCGCCCGGCGGCGTCACGAGGCGTCGCTGATGCCGGGACCGACGACGGGTTCGACGCAGCCGCGGCTCAAGGCGCTGCCATGCCGACAGCGGCATCCGATGCGGCCACCGAGGGTGCGCCCGACGCCCCGAGCCAGCGGGTGCCGACCCGGCGCCAACGCACGCGTCGGGTCGATCGCGATCACGTCCAGCACGGACAGCCGCTTCCTCGCGACTACGTGGAATGACGCGGCGCTCCACCATCCCGCGCACGGGCCAGAGTCCGAGGCTCCGGGCCCCGGGTGTCTGGCTCGCGGCCACGTGCTCGGGAATGGCCGCACTGGGCTACGAGATCTGTTGGTCGCGTGCGCTGGTGGTGCCGCTCGGCAACTCGACGGACGCCACCACGCTCGTGCTGGCCACCTTCATGCTGGGGATGGCCGGCGGCGCTTGGCTGGCCGGGAGCTGGAGCGAACGCGTCCGATCGACTCTCCGGATCTACGCCGCAGCCGAGTTCGCGCTCGGCCTGTTTGCGCTCGCGGCGCCGGAGCTGCTCGCCTCGCTGTCTGGTATTCCCGTCGTGACCTGGTCGGTTGGCTCGGCTCGGCTCGGCATGCCGTTCAGGACGATCACCGCGGTGGCGGTGCTGGTGTTGCCGTGCCTCGCCATGGGCGCGTCGCTGCCGCTTCTCGTTCGGTCGTTGACCGGTCCCGGCGTACCCGTCAGAGCTCGCATCAGCCTTCTGTATGCCGCAAACACACTGGGAGCGGCCGGTGCTGCGTGCTGGACCGGATTCTCGGGCATCGCGACGCTCGGTATCGCGCGTTGCTCGGCAGTGCTGGCGTTGGGCAGCTTTGCCGCGGCGGCTCTCGCCGCAGTCGTCGCTCGCTGGGGGACAACGCCCGACTGCGTCGCGCCCGTGAGCGCGCGCGACTCGGCTATCCCACCGCCGAGGCCGGTTCGCAACTTCGCGCTCGTCGCCGCCTTCGTCAGTGGCCTGGTCATGCTCGCCGCCGAGGTGGTCTGGACCCGCATGCTGACCTTCGTCTTTGGACACGACACGTACGCGTTCTCGGCCCTCTTGGCGGTGGTGCTATGCGGCATCACGCTCGGCGGCTTCGCGCATCGTTTCGTGAGCGCACTCGACCAGACCCGGGTCGTCGGCACGCTGCTCGCGTGCCTGGGAGGATGCCTTGCGCTCACCTT
Organism: Polyangiaceae bacterium; assembly: GCA_016929495.1. Classification (GTDB taxonomy): domain Bacteria; phylum Myxococcota_A; class Polyangia; order Polyangiales; family Polyangiaceae; genus JAFGIS01. The sequence goes on from JAFGIS010000446.1 coordinate 10,179, forward strand.
CTGGTGCGCGTCCACGCTGGTGATCGAACGCGGGCGCGATCCGTTCGCCCTCGCGGCCATAGGCTCGCTCTCGACCTCGGCATGGCTGGGGCTCTGCCGTGAGCTCGGCTATGCGGCCGTGCTGGTTCTCGCGCCTTCGATGCTCGCTGGAGCCCTCTACCCCGCGACATGCAGCCTCTACGCCGGCTCGGCCGCGGATACGGGGCGCAGCGTGGGCCGGATTGGGCTGGTCAACGGAGTCGGTTCGGCGGTGGGGACGCTGGCTGCCGCGCTGGGCGCGGTTTCGGCAGCGGGCATTCAGGGCGTCGTGCTGGGACTCGCCTCGATCGCGGGCGCGACGGCGCTCGGTGCCTTGGCGGCGGAGGATCGCAGAGGACCGGTATTCGCGCGTGCCTGCACGGTCGTGCCCGTGCTGCTCACTATCGGGATCCTGGCACGTCTGCCCGGGGCACTGCCGCAGAAGGTGCTGCTTTCGGTGGTCGGTCCCCGGCACCAGAAGCTGCTTCACTACGAGGAAGCACGCACCGGTACCGTGGCCGTCATCGAAAGCCGAATCAATGCCGAGCGCCAGTTGTTGATCAATGGCGTCAACGAGGTCACGACGCGTCTGGTGCACGATCAGAGCTTCAAGCTGCTTGGACACCTCGGCCCGCTCTTGCACCCGCGGCCGCGCACCGCGGTCATGATCTGCCTGGGCGCGGGACTCTCCGCCGGGGCAGCGCTCGCGCATCCGCTGGAGCGCCTCGACGTCGTGGACCTGTCGAGCGCGGTGCCGCGTGCCGCGCGACACTTTGCCGTGGAGAACAACGGCGTGCTCGACGATCGCCGGCTTCGTCTCTTCACCGAGGACGGGCGACAGTTCCTGCTGAACAGCACAGAGTCGTACGATTTGGCGATCGTCGACTCCACGCATCCGAAGTCCGTCGACTCCTGGATCCTCTACACGCGCGAATTCTACGCACTCGTGCACGATCGCCTGGCCGACGGGGGCATCCTCGTCCAGTGGCTGCCCCTGCACGGGCTTTCGGAGCGAGAGTTCAAGCTGATCGTGCGCACGTTCCTCGGGGTCTTCGAGCATACGACCCTGTGGGCCAGTGCCGGCTTCGAGCCGTACGGACAGGTCGCGTACGCGAAGCTGGTCGGCCGTCGCGGCGGTCCGGTCGGCATCGATCCTGCCGCGCTTGCGCGCCGTCTGGCAGAGCCGCGGATCCAGGGCGACCTGGCGCCCTACGGCATGGGCTCGGTGGCCGAGCTGCTCGACAGCTACGTGGCCGACGCGGTGGCGGTCGCGCGCTGGACCGACGGCTTGCCGGAGCAAACGGACGATCATCCTCTGGTCCCGTACACCACCGAGCTGTCGCGCGGGCGGCCGATGATCCCAGCGCTCTTGCTCGGCGCACGCTCCCATGCACCGCCTTGGCTTCGCCGCCCGTCACCCGACGGATCGCCGCCCCAGTGCGAGCTCGCACGTGCCTACGAGGCCCAAGGCCTGGTTTTCGCCGGAAACCTGTGGCGCGCACGAGAGCTCTACCCACAAGGCAACAAGCTCGCCCTGTTCGAGGCCCAGGCGCACACGGCACCGGGCTACTACGCCTCGCTCGCAGAGCGCTATCCGAGCGACACCGAGCGGCTCTTCGAGGCAGCGACGCAGCTCGGCGCTCTCGGATACGCGCGGGAAGCCAAACCCATCTACGAACGAGCGCTTCGGCTTCGGCCTCGGGACGAACGGCTCCGCCTGAACTACGGCGTCTTGCTGCTGCGGCTCGGAGAGGTCGATCCGGCAGTCTCGGTGCTGGTTGCGCTCAGACGCGAGAGGCCGGACTCGGCGTTGGCGCTGTCGAATCTCGGCGCTGCGCTGATGGTCCAATCGGATCCGGCCGCTGCCAGGGCCCTGCTGCGGGAATCGCTGAGCTGGGATCCCGACGCGCTGGGCACACGGCTGGCTCTGGCAGAAGCCGAGCTGGCACTCGGTGAAAGTGCCGAGGCAGAGCGCGGTCTCGTCGAGCTGGTCGCTCGAAATCCCTGGGTGACCGAGGCACACGACCTGTTGGGACTGGCGGCGTTCGCACGCCAGCAGTGGCAGCTCGCCGTGGAGCACCACCGCCGGGCGGTCGATCTGGATCGGTATCGACCGAGCTTCCAAGCGCACCTGGGCCGCGCGTTGGAGGCGCTGGGCGATTGGAAAGGGGCTGGCACGGCGTACGAGGCGTCGCTCCGACTCGATCCGGACGCCACGTCGGTTCGCGAGGCGCTCGGTCGAGTCCAGGCAGCCGAGCACTCGCACGCTTCGCCGTGATCGGCGGGTCTAGCGTCTATGGGGCACGAAAGTCGTGCAGGATGAGTCAAGTTTCGGATCTGATGCCTCGGGTCGAGAGTCAACAGCCGTGAGTCGACAGTCCGGACGATGGCGATTCCG
>JAFGIS010000447.1 GCA_016929495.1 Polyangiaceae bacterium
AATCTGCGCTACGGGCCGCAGCGGATCACTCGGATCGGGCAGCCGGAAGCGTGCCCCGTGCAGACGCTTGTACAGGATGCAGTAGCCGTTGCGATCGAACCACAGGACCTTCAGCAGCTGCCCCCGCTTGTTAGCGAAGACGAACAACGCCCCGCCCTGCGGGTCCTCTCCCACGTACTCGCGGGCGGCCAGGGCCAACGCGTCAAAGGACTTCCGCATGTCCACGGGCACGGTGCAGACGAAGATGCGAAGCGCGGTCGGAATCATGACGTCGCTTCGAGGACGCTGAGCAGCAGCCGCAGCGACTGAGGGTCGAACCGGGACGGCACCCGCACACGCCGCTCCCCGCCCAGCAGCAACTCGAAGGGCTCGGCGCTCACCGCTTCGGCGGCACCGGTGATCACCTCCACGAAGGAGAATCCGCCGTCATGGCATTCGAGGCTGCTGGGAACCGTGCTCGAACGCTCGTGGTCGCTCTCGACCCGCGCCGTCCGGCCGAGCTCCCACTTCCAGTACGTCAGCGTCCTGGGATTGACCCGGATGCGCTGCGCGTACGCCTTCGCCGTGAGTCCACTCTTCTGCCAGGCTTCAACCCGCCTAGCCCAGACTGCGCGAGATGATCGCTTCAAGGGAGCCTCCTCGGTACCCCCTCATGTGACACACGGTGGCTCCCTCGTCAGCTACGCGGTTCGTCGGACGGATACGATCCTCTCGCACTTCAACCCTTCAGCGCCGGTGGGCCCTTGGGCGGCATGATTGGTGGGCCCGTGGTTGACGAAGTGCCAGCGGGCATCGGATGATCGGGGCGCTCAGGGGGCGTCAGGCACCTTGTAGGTGAATCCTCGAAAACGCCGGACTGGAGTCGGGGGGATGGGCGTCCAGGTACGGGTGTCGAAGATCAGTGTGTAGCGCGCTGAGTCCCGAGGATTGAAGAGCACCTCGTCCTGCAAGACGAAGTAGCCGCGCCACTTACCGTTGACCGCTACGAAGAGCCGATTTTTCTCATCGCCGGACAGCCGAGTGGGCCACCGAGAGAAGTTCCAGGTTTGCTCCGGATTGGGCTCGTACTGCGCTTCCAGCTTGTGCTCCAGAGTCGCCGCAGCCATCCAAATCCCGATGTCCATCGGGGTGTCTCAGTTATAGAAAAACGCCTGATTATACACGGTTAGCAGTGTTCCAATCGTCGCATGCGACGGCAAGCCTGTCAAGCGTTCGATGACTATTTTCAAAGGAGCACTGACCGTGAGACATGCCCACAGACGCACTTCGAGAGTCCTGGTTCCCAATCCCGAGCGGGTGCGCGTCATCCGCGACGCCGCGGGTTTCGGCTGGCTGGACGCGCGCCTTTGGCGTGACGGTTGGCTGGAGGTGCTCAGCGCCGAGGACCTGTCGGTCTACACCTTCCTGTGCCTGGTGGCTGACCGCCAGGGGGTGAGCTGGTACCGGCAGGACCGGATCCGGGCGGCGCTGGGTCTCGAGGAACGGGCCGTGTGGCATGCCCTGTCCCGGCTCGAGGCGCTGGGCCTGGTGGCCTATCGGCCTTTTCATGTGCATGCGAGCGAGGGTTTCCGCCAGGTGCTGGCGATGCCTTCTGGGGGGCCGTCGCTCGTGGGGCTGGTCGGTGCAGGAGACGCGCCATGAGTGCGACGCGAGCTTCGATCCCTTCGGTCACACCGGCGAGCCCGCCACCGCCTGAGACAGATGGCGTCCCCCGGCTCGAGTGGGTCGATGTGACCGCGCTTGGCACGAGCCTGGCCGAGCTGCGCGGCGGCCGCCGGCCCCGTGGAGCACGGGAGCCTGCGCTTGGTCCGTTGCCGCTGCGCGTGGTGCCCGTCAAGGACGGGGCATACGAGCTCATCGACGGCTTCAAGCGGCTCGCACATTGGCGCCGGCTCGGCCTGGAGCGCGTGCCCGTGGTGGTGGAGGCCCCGCGCTCGGAGGTCGAGCAGATGGTGGCCCTGCTCGAGGCCAACCGGCCGCCGCGCACGCTGTCGCCGATGGACGAGGCGCGGGTGGTCTGGTCGCTGCGTCACGAGCAGAAGCTGGGGCCCAAGACCATCGCCCATGCTTGCGGGCAGAAGCTCGGCTGGGTCCACCTACGGCTCACGTTGGCCGAGCAGCTGTGTGAGCCGCTGCAACGCAAAGTCGACGAGGGCGCTCTCGGCGTGACGCTGGCCCACGAGCTGTGCGCGCTCGGCGCCGAGGACCAGCAGGCCGTGGCTGGCGCAGTGGAGCGCCACCGGCTCACGAGCCGGGAGGCCCAGGCGCTGCTCGGCTCCTATCGCCTGCTCGAGAGTCCGGCCGAGCGGCGCCAGCTTCTCGAGGCCCCATTCGGGGTCGTCCGGCCCGAGACGCGCAGCGCCTCGCCCCTGGGTGCGCTCGCCACACGTCTGGAAGCCCGACTCGACCGGGCGCGTGCCGCGCTTGTGGACCTGGCCGACTTCCAGCTTCCCGAGCAGGATCTGAGCCCGGCCGAGCGGCGCCGCCTCGAGGCCGACTACCAGGGCGCCCTGCTGACGCTCATTCACACCGCCCGGTCGCTCGCCATCGAGCACCTGGGCTTCTCACCAACAAAGGAGGCGAAGGATGACCACACCGAACAAGACCCCCAGCCCAGCCGCCCCACCCCAGGCGCTGACTTCGACGCCGAAGGTCGAGCCTTCGCCGCCGACGCCAGCGACCGTGGCGATGATGCAGCCCCCGGAGCTGGAGCCAGAGCCGGGGGCTGGGGCCCTGCCGCCACCGGCGCCGCTGGCGGAGCCGGTGCCCACGCTGGCGCCGCGGCGTCGAGACAAGCTCAGCCCACACCAGATGAAGGAGATCGTGCGGCTACACAAGATGAAGCTCGGCACGCGCAAGATCGCCCCGAAGGTCGGCGTGGGCCGCAAGGTGGTCCGCAACCTGC
>JAFGIS010000448.1 GCA_016929495.1 Polyangiaceae bacterium
AGCCGGCGGGGACGCGCGAGATGCGCGACCGCGCGTTCACCTACCTCGACGACCTGGTGAGCCAGGTTCGCGAGGCCGGGCGCTACGTGTTCCGGCGCCAACCCGAGATCGCCCGCCACTTCTCCAGTCGGTATCGTCGGCGGCAACGCCGCGCCGCCAAGGCCGGTGAACCCCCGACCGAGGTCGTCGAGCAGTCGGCCGTGCAAGACTCGGGAGCCAGCTGAGCCGACGAGTGCACGGGCCGTGTCGCGCGGAGCCGGAGGTGGGGGACGGCTCCGCGCGGCGGGCTCGGCTCGGCCTCAGAAAGCGCCACGAGTTCGTCGGAGATCCAACGAGATGCCGGAGATCTCCCGCTTCTATGGGATCGTCGTGCGCATGTTCCACGACGAGCATCCGCCTCCACACTTTCACGCGTACTATCAGGACATTGCGGCGGTCGTTCGCATCGACACGCTCGAGATCGTACGGGGGAGCTTGCCCGGTCGCGCGATGACGTTGGTCGCCGAATGGGCCCTGGCGCATCGCGACGAGCTGCGCCAGAATTGGGCCAGGGTCGAAAGCGGCGAGCCGCCCGTCCCGATCGAACCCCTCGACTAGCCGGACCCATTCCCATGGAACGTATCGTCCACCTCGAAGCCAGGCCACCCTATCGGCTGTACGTCGAGTTCGACGACGGCGTCCGAGGGGAGTACGACATGAGAGACCGACTGAACGGACCGGTCTTCGTGCCACTTCGCGACCCCGAGTACTTCGCGCAAGTGCGACTGGCACAATGGGGTGCTCCGGTCTGGCCGAATGGCGTCGACATCTGCCCGGACGCGCTTCACGAAAGACTGTGCGCACAACCAGGGAAAGCCGTCGGCAGCTAGTGCGCTGTCTCCGAGACACGCCACCGAACGAGCAACTCGCGTATCCGGGATCGTCGACGGCAAGCATGCCGCTGTGCGATGGGGGCGTCCTCCTATGGGACGCATCGCGCCATGACGCACGGAGCCGCGTCAGCGGGCACACGCAAACGAGCGTGCATGTGACTGCGGGCGACCCGGCCACGGAGATCGTGCGCTTCGCCGATGCGGTTCTCGCCGACCTGATCGTGCTCGGTGCGCGCGATTATCGCGGCTGGAAGCGGAGGGTCTGGGGATCGATCTACCGGGCCGTGGCGGCGCGTGCCTCGGTCTCGGTCGTCGTCTCGCGACCTGGCGACTACGCCCACGGCACGCGCGTGCCGGTCGTGGCGCCTCCCCGCGTCCGTGCCAGCGCTCCGACCTGGCTCCACTCGAGTCGCCTTCACGAGCGAAGCGCTTGCTCCGAGGCCCCGAGGCGAAGCGGCGCCGTGCCGTCGGAGAGCGGCGAACTACCGAAAGCGACTGGCACGATGCGGTGAGCGCACCCCCCGCGGCTGCTCTATCCCTGCGCCACCCCTTCTGTTAGCGTTCGCTCATTGACCATGACGATGACGCGATGGATGTGTACGGCGGCCGTGCTGCTCGGCACGACGTGGAGCGGCTCGGCTCTGGGCGACGTCGTCATGCCCCCGCCCGCCCATTGCCCTGCCGGGCGTGTGCCCACCACCTCCCACCGTGGTCCCGAGTGTGCCCTGGCGCCGCCGAAGAACTGCCCGCCGGGCTACACCGGACAGATCGGCGGCCGGTGCGCGCTCTACCCGTGCGAGAGCGACGAGAACTGCGCCGCGTGGCAACGCTGCAAAGAGGTCCAGCTCTGTCTGGAACCGCACATCGTTCGCAGTACGTGCGGTGCGCTCACGCCCGAGGCCAAGTCGCTCATCGGAGCGCCGTGCGGGCCGGTCGAGCCGTACACTCGGTGGGATCCGAAGAGCATCTGCAAGAAAGAGGGTGACTGCCCCGCGCCGGCCGAGTGCCGCATGAGCAGGCTCTGCTTCGCCAAGGGATACCGCGTTCCACCGGGGCCTCCGCTGCCCGGCGACGTCCGAGCGACGGCGGACGCCGCGGACGCATCGGCAACGAACGCTGCGACGGATTCAGCGACGGAGCCCTCGGACTCCGACGCGTCCACGACCGCGGATCGCGATGATGGCGACGGGGCCGTCGCGGCCACTCAGCCGGCAGCCGCGGACTCGGCGCAGCCGCCGCCGGTGGACTCGGCGCAGCCGGCGCCCGCAGGCCCTGGCGCCTCGGTGCCGACCAGCTCCGAGCATCCTGGCGGATGCGGTCGCGGGTGTGCCACGGGCTCTTCGCCGCGGGCGGCGGGCGCTCTGGCGCTCATGGCGCTGCTCGTCGCCGTGCGCGCGGCGCGTCGCCGCTGAGCACTGGGCCGGGCACGGGACACGGGTCCCGGCTCGACCCGTGTGGCGTCCAGTGAGCTCAGTCTACAGCGGGGCGCTCACCCCTTCACCACCGCCAACGGCTCGAGCCGGACCACCTTGCGCCCGAGACCCGCTCCCTCGACGACGTCGACGACATCCGCGACGTTCTTGTACGCATCCGGAACCTCCTCGGCCACCGTGCCCAGCGCATGGCTCCGAACGAAGATACCGCGCGATTCCATCTCCCGCAGGACCTGCTTGAGATGGGTCGTCTTCTTCGCCTGCTTGCGCGACAGCTGCCGCCCGGCACCGTGGCAGCTCGACCCGAAGGTCTGCTTCATGCAGAGCTCGGTGCCCACCAGCACGTAGCTCGCTCGCCCCATGTCGCCCGGCACGAGCACCGGCTGGCCTACCTCGCGGTAGCGCGGTGAAACCAGCGGGTGCCCCTTGGGGAAAGAGCGGGTCGCACCCTTGCGATGCACGCAGAGCCGGGCCTTGCGGCCCTCGACCTCGTGCGTCTCCCACTTGGCGATGTTGTGACAGACGTCCGCTACGAGCTCGAGTCCGAGCTCCGTGTCACTGTGGCCCAGCGCCTTGCCGAGCGCCGTACGCGCCGCGTCGGTGAGCAGCTGACGGTTGGCGAAGGCGAAGTTGACCGCGCACGCCATGGCGCCGAGGTAGTGCCTGGCTTCGGGGCTCGACAGCGGCGCGGCGCACAGCTGGCGATCCGGCAGCTCGATGCCGTACTTCTCAGAGGCTCCGAGCATCGCGCGCAGGTGATCGTCGCAGATCTGGTGACCCAGGCCGCGGCTGCCGGAATGAATGAGCACGGTCACGCTGCCCACCGTGAGCCCGAACGCTCGGGCTGCGTCCTGGTCGAAGACCTCGGTCACGTGCCCGAGCTCCAGAAAATGGTTGCCCGAGCCGAGCGAGCCGAGCTGACAGCGCCCCCGCTCGCGCGCGCGGTCGGACACGGCGGCAGGGTCGGCCCCGTCGAAGCAGCCCCCCTCCTCGCTGACCTCGAGGTCGTCGCTCCGACCGAAGCCCGCGCTGACTGCCCAGCGCGCACCCAGGCGCATCACCTGATCGAGCTCCGCGTGCGAGAGCTCGAGTTGTCCGCTGGTTCCGACGCCCGAAGGAATGGCGCGCTCGAGCGCCGAAGCCAGGCTCGCCGCCCTGCTCTTGACCTCGCTCACGTGCAGGCGCGACCTGAGCAGCCGCACACCGCAGTTGATGTCGTAGCCCACGCCGCCGGGGCTGACGACGCCATCCTGTTCACGAAACGCCGCCACCCCGCCGATGGGAAACCCGTAGCCCCAGTGAATGTCGGGCATGGCCAGGGAGTGGCCCTCGATGCCGGGCAGCTGGGCCACGTTTGCCACCTGCTCGAGACACCGATCGCGGCTCGCGCCCTCGATGAGCGCCTTGGAAGCGACCACGAGCCCAGGTACACGCATCCGGCCGGACCGGGGGATCTTCCACAGGAACTCGGAGATGCGCTGCAGGTTCATGGCTGTCACATGTCGATGACGACTTGACCGACCCAGCCGGCCCCGCGTCGACCGAGCTCGAGCGCGTGGTAGGTGACGCTCTTCGGCTCGACGATGATCGCACCCGGATCGTGGGTGACCTCGAGCTCGGCCTCGAGCACGCCGTCGTTGGCGAGAGTCAGCTCGGCATCGACGAAGAGCACGCCCTCGAGGGTCGCTATGATGAGCAGTTCGTTGAGCCACTGGACCAGCCGGTCTTCGGCGTCGAGCGCCTCGACCCGGACGTACCGTGACGCCCGAGCCACCAGTTCTCTTCCGCCGGTCAAGACTTCGGTCAGCGCGCGGGCGGCTTCCACGAGCAGCTCTGACTGCGTGGGCGCCCAGAACCGCAAACAAAGGTCCGCTGTGTGGTCGAGCTGTTCGTGTCCGCGTTCCGAGGGCATGGGGCTGAGGTGCTCTACGGTATAGGACAAGGTGGCCGCGTGCAAAGTGCCGCGGCGTGACGCAGGGCGCCCCCCGCCTCGGTGCTCACGGCCCGCTCGCATCGTCGCCTGCTCGCCGAAGCTCGAGCCAGGTGAGAAAAGGAAGTGCCAGACGGCTGGACGCGGGCAGTGCCCACGTTTCGCTTTCGGGCAGGTCCTTGCGCCAATCCCCGGCCGCACGCACTTCGACCTTCTCCAGTAGGACCTTCTCGATGCGAAGGCCCATGGCCTGCAGCAGCTCCTGGTAGCGGAAGAGCGCACCCGAGCCCGGAAGCTCGGCGGCGAGTGTTCGGACGTACTCGGCGTTGTCGCGGTTTCTCGCGCGCTTCTGCAGCTCGCTGCTGGCCGCCTGGTAGCGAAACCACCGCTCGATGCCGGGCAGATCGGCGTGGAAATCGACGACGATCGCGAGCCGCTCCGGCAGCCTGCCGAGCCGGTTCGCCTCCCGGGCGAGCGCCGCCCAGCCCGCGCGGTGCTCGGGCGCCAGCACCCGGCAATCGACCGATGAATCGTCCAATACCCGCTCGGCCCGCCACCACATCCGCTCCTTTTCGAGCGTGAGATGCAGCGTGCAGCCGCCGACCGGGGTCGACAGGTCGAGCGCGGGAGCATCGGTCTCGTCCCGTTCAATCGAGAAGACCGGTGGTTTGGATTCGGGCCGCTGCGGAGCCGAGACCGGGGGCGGCTTCGCCGGCGAGGGCCGGGGCGCCTCGAGCGAGGTAGGCGCGACGGAGGCTGCCGCTTGGGATCGAGTCGCTGGCAGTGGAGCGGGTTTGCCACAGCTCGCTGTCGCGCAGGCGGCGACGCACAACAACCAATGCGTGCGACGGTGGCGGGTCATGGTCGAAGCCTGCAGCGGATCCCGGAGGCGGGACGCTAGATCCGGACGACCGAGGCTCCCGGATCCAGCCGGAGAAGACCCTCGGGATCGCTCGTCACGATGACGTCCCCGTGCTCGCGTGCGACGATCGCCACCGAAGCATCGATCACGTCCGTCGTTCCGGTGCACCCGCAGATCTCCCCGCACGAACGGGAGAGCTGGCCGTCGAGCGGGACGAGCTGTACCTCGTCGGCCCGAAGAAAGCGCGCCAGAGTAACCTGACGCCGTCCGTCCCGCCAGGCCTGGCCGACGACCCCAGCCGGGACCCTGAAGCCGACCCCGTCCGCCAGTGCCTGGTCGAGCAGCGCGATCATGCGCCGGTCGCCACGGTCGAGAGCGATGAGTGCGCCCGCGTCCAGGGTCACGCCCGAGGACGACGAGCGAGCACGCGTCTTGCCCACGCTGCCTCCTTGGCCGTTGGTTCACCATGCTGTGCGATCAGGTCGCGAACGAGCTCACGGAGTGACTCCTGGCGCTCTTGGTCGGCGAGGGCCCGGGAGATGTATCCCGAGACGGAATCCGCTCGTCCGGAGCGGACGGCTCGCCTGACACGCGCGAGCTGTTCCTCGGGCAAGGTGATGGCGATCTTGGCAGCTGTCATACCCGAATCATACCGACGACGGTCCCGCGCGCAAGCAGCGTCGAGATCCCGAGACGCCTACCCCCCCGCCTCCGCGCAACACCGGAACCCGAGCTCCACCCCCCGGTAGGACGGATCCCGCAGCGGCTGGGAGGCGCGGCAGTGATTGGCTCCGGGCTGCCAGTACGCGCCCTTTCTCGCTGCGCGCTCGGGGGAGGAACCGTCCACCGTAACGTATTCCTCCAGGTTCCCCGTCAGGTCCCGCACGCCGGCCGCACTGACGCAGCGAGGCGAGAAGCCCGGCGCGACGCGAAGATCGAGCAGCTCCCCGTCGGAAGACACCAGCCCGCGCCGGTCGGCGTTGCAGGCCGAGCTGTCGCGGCGGAAGCCGTACGAGTAGGGCCGCATCTGCTCGCCTTCGCAGGCGAACACCCACTCGCTTTCGGAGCACAGCCGCTTGCCCACTCGAGCGCAGGCCTGTCGGGCTTCGTCGAACGTCGTGAGGTTCGTGGGAAGCTTCTCGTGCCCTGCAACGAACTCGTCCCGGTCGATGCAGAACCGAAGGGGCTTGCGCTGCGGAGAAAGGCAACGCGCGGGCTCTTCGTACTCGGCGCAGCGCAATCCTCGGAGCGCGCTGCCCTCGGGATCCATCAGAGCCTTGCAGCGATGAAAGACGTTCGGGCAGTACTCTCCGCTGACGAGCACCATCCCCGGCGCGCACACGCCACCGGACGACGAGGGCAAGCTCAGAGCCGGCGCCGGTGCCGCGGCGGCACGGGCAGGCGACGCTCGGGAGGGCAGGCGTGCGCTCGACGGGACGGACACGGAAGAACGCGGCGGTTCGACTCGATAGAAATGCGCCGCGCCCGCTACGGCGCTGCTCGACAGGACCAGAGAGACAACGGCCCAGACCGAAAGTCGAGACGCATGCAGCTCGCGTATCGACCCGGTGTGTTCCGATACGACGAGGATCCGGTAGCCCCGTCTCACCTTCTTCCCGCGGCTACCGAATTGCGGCTCTCGGCTCCGGCCGGACGCACACTGATGGGTCTGACCCTGGTATCGGCAACGCCCGCCTGTTCGGTCGGCGGCTCCTCGAAGCTCTCTGCAACGTGCGGACCGAGTTCTCCGGCCACGCGCGCGCCTTGGTGGCTCTGACCGTCGATCACGCCGCCGCTGTCGACCTGGAGTCGTCCGTAGTACGCATCGCCCTTCAAGGATCCGGTCTTGAACACGTGCAGCCTCTCCTGGGCGATGACCGTGCCCTCGACCTGGCCTGCTATCAACACGACCTTCCCCACGAGCTCTCCGAATACCGAGCCCTGGGGGCCGACGGAGAGCTCGCCCTTTGCGCGAACGGTCCCCTCGCATCGACCCTCGACATAGGCCGCGCCTTCGAGTTCCAGCGTGCCGACGAAGCGCGCCCCGCGCCCAATGATCGTTGTACTGCCGTTATTGCCTTTGCCGAACATCTTCTCGCTCCCAGTACTCGCGCAGACGCGCGAACGAGGTTTGTCCTATCGAATACAGGTGATGGGAGTGGGCGGCCTTGTCGTTGCCCGCGTATCCCTCCACGTAGAATTGGCCTCGGCGGGCAGCCGTCAGCTGCCACATGCCGTGATTACCCGAGGCGACCGGCCAGGTCGGCGCATGGATGGCTTCGCTCAGGGCCAGCGCTGTCTCCGCTGCGCCGGCATACTCCATCGGTGCGATTCCAGAGTGGGTGATCGCCATCAGCTTTTCGCTGCGGGCCGCCCTCCGTGCAAACCGCGTGAACACCTCGAGCCTGGCCGTGTCCACCGTGCGGCTCCCGCGGTCCGTGAAGCCGACGTGCAGCCCATCGGCCAGCAGCACCGCGTCCACTCGTTCCGGGCGCCAACGCAAGAACTGCTCGACGCCGCCGTAGCCGGCGGACCAGGAGCTCAGCGCCAGCCTGGAGATCTCGGCGTTCGCGAGGTCGCACTGGTCTGCCATCGCTTTCTCGATCCGCTCGAGCAACTCGTCCACGTTGCTGCGCAGCGCCAGCGCGTCGCTGTAGGCGCCGGAGCCGATGCCCTTGTTGATGATGATCAGCACGGCGTCGAGCCCGCTAGCCATGAAACGAGGGACCGTCGTAACGTGCGCGCCGTGGAAGTGGATCACCACGTCGCGGCGTTCGCGCAGCCCGTCGCAGCCACGAGGAAAGACGAACCAGTACCCACTGCGCATCAGCACCGTCAGGGGCCTCTGCGCCGCTCGGCCCGTAGACGGCTTGGCGTCGGACGCCAGGAGTTCGTACGGGACGGACCGAGCGCGCGCATGGAGCGATGGCGCCTGGACAGCTGCGGCCGGCACCGACGCCTGGCTCACTCCGAGCAAGCCGACCAACATGGCCAGCGACAACAGGCGCTTCATCATGGCGGTGCCTCGTCCCAGGGATGAATCACGAGCTTGCCAGCGACGTCCCACGGACAGTCGTCCGGCGACCGGCGACAGATCACGCGACCTCCAACGACAGCGCTGCGCGGCTCATCCTTTCAGAGACGGCCGGAACGCGCGGACCCTAACCCCAAATCTCGGACGACGCCGACGAGCCGTGCCTGTGCGAACGTGTGCCGATGGCCACGACAGCGACGCTGAACCGCGAGAAACGCGGCCTACCCGGGCCGCCGCTGGACGTTGGCACGAAGGGCCGCGTAGTATCGACCCCATGCGCATCAGGACAATGGCGCTGGTCGTGTGTGCGACGGGGTGTGTCTCGAGCGCCCAGCTCACGCTGGACAAACCCGTCAGGGCGCGGTGCGTTTCGGCAGGGCTCCAGGGGTGCGAGCAACTGACCCGTGGAACGGTCTTGTATGCGGACGGCAGGGCACAGCTGGGCCAGCAGGCCTTGACCGCCGGCCTCGACGCGAACGCGGGTCGCAAGGCGGAGCTCGAGGCCTTTGCGACGAGTCTGCGGTCGCTCGACGACTCGCCGCAGACGACCGAGTACAGCGTCCGACTTCAGCCAGCGATCGACCTGATCCTGGAGGCGGCCGGCAAAGGCCATGCTGCTGCAGCACCGCCGCCGGTCGCCGCGGCCAGTGCTCCTGCGCCTGCCCGGCCCCAGGCGCCATCGCAGCCCAGCGAGTCTGGCGCGGCCCCGTCTGCCGAACCCGGCAGCGAGCCCTCCGATGCGGGCTCGCCGAGCTCGAAACGCGTGCTGTCCGGCTTCATCGGCGGCCACGCCGACGAGACGGGCCAGACGAACATCGTGCCGTGCAGGCTCGGCGACGGAACGCCGGGCTGGTGCATCTTCCAGCCCATCATGATACGGGGGATCATCACGGATCTGGTCGTTTCGCCAGCTTGTGAGCGCGATGTCTTCGTGCTGGAAGGCAGCCCTGCGCGACCGAGCTGGCTCGTGTGGTCATCGGCCAACAAGGGCCTGTCCATGCACGACCTGCGTCTTCCGGTCCAGAGCGGCGGGAGCCTCGTCGTCGGCATCGTCACCAAGGGAACGGCTGGTGCGAGCCAGTGGTTCTGGCGCTGCGGCGTGAACTGGACGGAGCTGGCAGGGCGGTAGGCGAGGGCGCGGGCCGGCTCTTCGGTCCGGTCCGAAGCAGGCTGAACAGCCACTTGGCGAAAGGGGCAAGTGCTCCTACGGTCCCGGCAGGCGAGCCCCGCCCGGAACGAAGCCCTCGAAAGCCCCGAGAAGCCCCACCCGCGTCAGCAGAGGTAACCATGCCCGTCAGGCCAACCGACAAGGAACAAGAGTACTTTGCGCGACAGGAGTTCGAACGAAGGAAGAAGGCCGAGCAAGAAAGGCAGGACGCACTGGCCCAAGCCGAACGCGCGCGCCTGCAAAAACTGCACTACATGAAGTGTCCCAAGTGCGGCATGGACTTGGTCGAGATCGACTACCGGGGGCTGAAGGTCGACAAGTGCACGGGCTGTGAAGGGGTCTGGCTCGACCCGGGCGAGCTCGAGTCGGTCTCGGCCATGGACAGGCCTTCGCTCGATCGGCTCTTCTCGGTGTTTCGACGCTGACCGCTCTGGGGAGGGCCTGCTCAGCTTCGCGGTCGCGCGACGCGCTCGCTACGTGGTCGACACGATGAATCGCTTCCGTCCTCTGCTGGCAGAAATGCCGCTTCGCGAGGGGCAACAGTCGCATGTGCTCGGCGGCCTCGAGTGGAGCCGTATGCAGACCGGTCTGATGACGTTCCTGGCGCGCACCGCGTACCACGGCGACGCGTCGCTCGGCGAGAGTCTGGTCGCTCCGCTCGGTCGTGTGATGGAGGACCTCGTCAGATGAGCCGGATCATGGCGATGCGCTCACGCATCCCCGCGCTCCGCTCGGCTTCCAAGTCCTCGCGGAGTTCCTTCGTGAGCTCGTCCGGCCCCAAGGGCCGGAAGCCGTGCTTCCGGTAGTAGGGGCCGTTCCAAGGGATGTCCGAGAAGGTCGTGAGCGTGACCGCGGAGCATCCCCGGCCCGAGGCCTCGGCAAGGACCCGTCTTAGGAACGATGTACCGATGCCGCGGCGCTGAAGCGAGGGCTCCACGACGAGCTGCCGCAGGTGGAGATGGTCTCCTCGCCGGATGCAGAGGGCAAATCCGTCGGCGCGGCTCGCCGCGGCGTCGGGCCGCCGGACGTCATCGCCCGCGACGGCGATCCAGAGGAGACCGTCGGCCAAGCCCGCCTCCAGTTCCTCCACGGGGACATTGTCGCTTCCGGGCTCGCCGGGAAGGCGCCCCGGCGGGAACTGGGCGTCGCCGGCCGCTTCGAGGCTCGCCAGCCGCGGGAAGTCGGCCGCGTCGGCGGCGACGATGAGGTAGGTCACCGGACCAGCTGCCACGTGCAGGCGGCGGTCAGCCGGAGCGAGGCGCCTTCCCTTCCGTTCCCGCGTCGGATCCAGGCGCCGGTTGGGCTGCGGTCGTCGTGGCTGCGGGCGGGACCGTGTTGGCCAGCTCTGGTCCATTCGGTCTTCATAGAACCATCAGGGATATCTGTCGGTAGGGCGCGGCCAGCCGCATGACGTCTTTCACGTCCCCGGTCGCTATGACGGAGAGCTCGAACTCCAGCGCGGTTGCCACAACGAAGGCGTCCGCAGCGTGGATGGAAGACATCCGAGCGTTCGCAAGTAGCGCTCCTGCACGTTGTGCGATGCCCCGTGTGAGATCTGTGACCCGGATGGCCTCGCGGTTCAGTAATCGGTTGACCGCCGCGTCGAAGCGCGGCCCGCGACAGACCTCCGCAAGAACGGGCGCCGGCACACGGACGAGAGTGCCACGTTCGTGTGCAACACGTGCAATCGCTCGAGCGCGAAGCGCAAGCGCTCCGCGCTCTGCAGGACTCGCCAACGCACTGAGCGCTTCGGAGTCCAGAATCAGCGCTTCGGCCAATCGCGCCTCACGCGTCGAAGCTCGGCTTCCGCAACTGGACCCAGGGCATTATCGAGCTCGTCCAGGAACTGGCCAAGAGCCTCGCGCTCGAGTTCCCGGGCCACGGCTCGCGCAACGAATGAAGACAGTCCTCGGCGCCCTGCTCGTTTTCGTGCAGCCGCAACTAGCTTGTGGGGCATGCTGATGGACAGCTTCTCGGCGGCTTCGGTCATCTCGGAGTGCTACTCGAGTAGTACCAGCCGTGCAACCGGCCCGCACGGTTCCGGCGCACTGGGGCGAGAAACCCCGCGCTGCCGTGTCTCGGAGGTCACTCTGGGTCCGCCTGCCCAACGGCGTGCGCTTGAGCCGCGCGGGGCCCAGCACGAGAAGCTCACCGGAGGCGGGGCGGCCAGAGAGGAGTGGCAGCGACCAGCCGCCACGTGCAGGCGACAGTCACCCGGAGCCGTCCGGCCCCATGCGTCTGCCGGCCAGGAGAGCCCTGGGGCCGGACGCAAGACTGACGCAGTCTCTGTTTGCTTCCGTGACAATCTTCCCTGGTACCTGACAACACCCTGAGTGGTTCTGCGTGATTCTGAAGGCTCAACCCGTGTGTCATGAGTGAAATGTCCCTGCACCGAGCCAAGACGAGTTTGCCGAACCTGTACGGCGCGAAACCCGCGCAAGCATGGCCGCATCAACCGAGCGCGATGGAGAAGCTGCGGCAAGCCTCGGGAGGCAGTCCTTGCTTCTCGCGAGCGATGATTGCGCGGCATTGTGGAGGGTCCGATGCCAACTCCAGTGGAGGCTCATGAACAGACTCATACGATTCGTCGCATTCTTCCTCTTTTCGTCGAGCTGCAGCAATCAAGACGTAGCGTCCCACGATGGCAGTGCGGCCGACGGAAGCGGAGGCGCGGACTCGCAGGGTGGCATTCCGACGGGGGGGGACGGGATTGTCGTCCCAGCTAGCGGTGGTGGGTCCGCGGAGGCTCCGAAGAACTTCACCATCGACGTCACGCTCGCCTCGGACATCCAGTCCGACGCCCCCGGGACCGTGGGCATCGTGACCTGGTCGCTCGAAGACGTCGTGCCCGAGAGGGCGGAGATCCACTTTGGCCTCGACACGAGCTACGGCATGGTCGCTCCGGTCGACCTGACCGAAGCCAACTACCGAACGCTGCTCCTCGGCATGAAGTCGAATCGAACGTACCACTTGCAGGTGGTGGCAACGGTGGGAGGCCGACAGTATCAGAGCCCTGACCAGACGCTGGAGACCGGTCCCGCCAGCAACCTAGTGAACGTGACGTCCACCATCCACGACGAGACGTCTCACGAGTCCGGGTTCATCGTCTCCACCTACGGCCAGACACCACCCCCCACGATGCCGTACACGGAGTTCATGAACATCGGCTCCATGGCCTTCATCCTGGATGGAGACGGTGACGTGGTCTGGTGGTACCAGAGCCGGGTCGGGCTCACTCCTCGGGCACGCATGTCCCATGACGGCAAGTCGATGTGGCTGGTCCCAGAAAGGACGGACTACGACGGCGCTCAGATCGAGCGCGTGAGCATGGATACGCTTCAGAGCACCATCTACGACGGTGTCGTTGGCGCCAGCCATGACGGCGCCGTCGTGGACGGCGAAGTGCTGGCCTACATCGACTACGGTGAGAGCGATTGCGGCAGCGTGTTCGAGTTGGCTCAAGACGGCAGCGAGGTGGAGATATTCGAGTCCTCCGACTACCTCCCGGGGCTCGTCATGCCGAATTGCCACCTCAACGCGATTCGCTACCGCGAAGCCCGGATGCTCTATACCGTATCGGATCGCTACAATGACATCTTCGTCTTCGATCGCCTCGGCGCGCTCCAGTGGCGACTCTCGGACATCGTATCCAACGCGGACTATGGCGGCGAACAGCACGGACACCAGCTGCTCACCGACAGCATCATTCTCTTTGCGAATCGTGGCGGCAATGGCGGAGTCTCCGCGGCGATCGAGTACTCCCTGACGGACGGGACCGAGGTGTTCCGATACGAACCGGGGATCTTCTCGGTGTACTACGGCGACGTTCAGCGTTTGCCCGCGGGCAACACGCTGGTCACCTTCAGCATTGACGGAACGATGCACGAGGTCGATCCGGTCGGCAATCTCGTGATGACGATCCGTGGCGACATGTTCGGCTATGCCGAGTGGCGCAGCGCACTTTATGGTCCGCCCTCGGATATCCGACAGTGATCCAGCACTACCCACCAACCAAGTTCCAGAGCCTCGCAGCTCTGACCATTGCAGCTCTCGTCGTGGCGTGCTCGGGAGCGGCCGAGGACGGCGCTGGTGCCGGTGGTAGTGCAGCCGTCCAAGGAGGAGCCCCGAACGGAGGCGGCGGAGAAGGTGGAGACGGCCATCGCGTCATCCTTACCGACGAGATGAACTATGCGTTCAGCAGCAGCCTTTCCGCCGCGACGACGCGCGTGCGAGCCAACGCCGACATCTCGTTCGACTGGAGCGCCGTCACCCAGGACATGCAGGGTCGGGAAATGGACCCGATTGCCGATGTGGACATGGCGCAGGTGATGCTCTGGCGATACGACGAGGAGTCGTTCCTCGCCGGCATCGATGAAGAGGAACTGGAGACCGGGCGCATCGCTGCGATGGCATACTGCGATACCGAGAGGGCACGAGACACTTGCCAGTTCTTCGATCTCGTTGCGCCTGGCGGCATCGCGCTGTCGCCGGAGGCGCTGCTGGAGTACGTCGACCCGGAGATTTATCCGCCCAGCGAACATATCTGGATCGTAACGCTCAACACGGGGAGCGCGTTCGGGCAGGGGATACGACTGCTGGCCTTCTTCCAGCCTGACGAGGGCGAGGCCGGCACCACGGTTGCTCTGACCAACGATTCGACCACGCTAAGCTACACCGTCGATCTCACGCAGCTCGAGCCCATTTCTATTCCCCGGCGTGCCGGAGATGTCACCGTCAGCTGGGTGGACGTCGATCAGTTGACGACCAACGGGATGGGAGCCGCCTGGGTCCCAACGCGCATCACGGACGTTGCGATTGCCCACTACGTAGGCTACACCGTCGCCGATCTCGAGGAGCAGTTCCTGGTCCTCGAAGACCTGGCATCGGAGTACTACGGCGCCCGGCTGAATACGGGTCAAGAGGTGCGGTTGTCCGAGCTAGTGGACGAGACGGGAAGTGCCTTCCCCGGAATCGATGATGACGGGGTCTGGCTCTTGAGCCTGATTTGCGGTTCCTGTCGCAATCCTGCCCCTTGGTTTCTATCGATTCTGAGTCCGCGCGACTAGGCTCGGGCTGGGCCGTTCTGTGTGCGCTTCAGGCGGTGGTCCCGGCGCGTCTCTCTGCCCCGCATCATGCCCCTGTATGGGCTACCGTTCGGGTCCGCCGCAGGATCGGCCAGTTCTTGGCGAAGAACACGTCTTGTTCGTTCAGCCGGTTCGGGCGACGTTGTGACCGTGGTTGGCATCGCAGCGTCCGGCAGGTATGTCTGGATCACGTGATCATCCTGGGGGAGCGTCACCTGCGCAGCGTTCTCAACGAGCTCACGTACCCATATTTCAATACCTCGCGCCCCCACCAGGGCATCGGTCAACGGATCCCGGTTCCTGCGCCGCGGATGGTGTGCGTGGATCCGAGCGACGTCATAGCGTTGCCTCGCACCAGCGGCCGACGAACCAACGGTGGCGCCGACCAAGTGTGGGTTGGAGATCCCGGCGAGCGAACAGCGCCGGGTTGAGTTGTCTACTTGCAGCCGTCCGCTGGGCACGGTGCCGGTACAAACGTCGAATGGCCGTTTTCTGTGTTGGCATTGAACGGAGCAGGTTCACCCTTTGGGATCTCGCTGCTGCAGTGGCTGCCGCAGGACTCTGGGAAGGACTCGCTGTTGGACTTCGGCTGGAACATCCTGAAGTCAGCGCGCTCATACCCCTGGTACGAGTCGTGATAGAAGTAGGACCCATCCGGGGACACGGCGTACAGATAGTCTGTTGTATATCCGGTTGAGTGCGTTATTCGCAGGAATGTGTTGTTGACCGTAAACCACTCGCCGTTGGCGAGCATGACCATTTGCCCCTGATTTACGGTGAACCGGAATTCGTCAGGGTCTACGTCTTTTCTGTAGTGGTGCAGACCGCCGGCGTTGGTGTTGTCCTGGAACCAGCACTGGCCCGGCCCATCGATCAGCCGCGGATCCTGCTCTTTCGCCGACTCCGGGATGTTCTCCATGTCGACCATCTTGAAGTCATCCCCCGCCTCCATGGCCAATTCCGCGCCGCTCTTTGGGCCGGATATGGTGGGCTTGGGGTAGTTGTCCGCCGACTCCTTCACTATCCTCCCCATGTAACCGTTCATGAAACCCCCTTCGGAAATGAGCGACCCTTGTGTTGGATCAAGAAAGATATACGGGTATTTCTTGATAGCACCTGAACTCGGAACAAACACGAAGACGATGTTGTTTGAAGTGAACCACTGACCGTCAGTGTTATTGAGTCTTGCGGTACCGTCCTCCCAAACCCTGAGATCATCGAATTGGCCAAACCCTGACGCACCCTTCACCCAATGCGCATCGCTGCCTGTGACCCACCGCGGGTCGCGGTAGGAATTCACCGGTTCTTCGCCTATGTCTGGGGGCGTAAGCTCGCACGGCGGAACGTATTCCGGCGGGAAGTCCACCCCAGCCGAGATGACCGGGCGCAACTGGGGGCCTTGGCCATCGATTGAACGGATGAGGCGCGCTGTTATGTTGTCGACGGTATTCTGCGCATCGCGCCGCGTTTTCTGCATATGTGCGCCGCTATCCGGCCCTACCGGATCAGTCCCGCCCGAGTGCGTCTTGTTCCAGGAGTTGTACGCCCATTCTTCGCCGCTACCTATATCCTCCAGACTGCTCAAGTGATTCTTTGCCGCGTACTCAAACTCAGCCTCGGTCATCATGCGATACGCCCTGCCTGTCATCTGGCTCAACTTGCAGGCGTATTCCATGGCTTGATACCAGTTCATGCGAGGGCCGCCGAAGCCAGACGACTCGCCGCCCATCACGGCATTCCACAGCTCTGCCGTGACCTCGTTTTTCGCGATATGATAGCTGCTGACTGTCACGCCCGGGACGGGTGTTGTGTCGTCCGGGCAGGGACTGCCTTCGCACCCTAGAGTGAATGTGCCGCCCGGCACGTACACCATGTCAAAAGACACACCGGGTACCTGGTCTTCCGTGAAGGTCTCGGGAGGCGCCGGGTTGTCCAGCATGACGACGGTGCCCCCGGTCGAGCCGCCCGTGGCGGCACCGCCGGTCGCGACGCCACCGCCGCCGGTCTCGGTGGTACCGCCCGTGACCCCACCGGTCGCAACGCCACCGCCGCCGGTCCCGGTGATGGTGCCGCCGCCGCCGGTCGCGACGCCACCGCCGCTGGTCGCTCCCGTCGACTCCGCGATCCCACCAGTGGTTTCAGTCGTTCCACCAGACTCCGCTGTCCCGCCCACTGAGATCGTACCGCCCGTACCGCCGGCGGCCGTCCGTCCGCTCTCAGAGCTACCAGAGTCCTCGGAAGAGCAGGCGAACAGCAGTCCTGCACCGAGTAGGGGAAGACAACTTCGCTTCAAGACACTTGGCAACGACATCACAGGGATCCTCCAGCTTTGCTGCGCAACCCGGATGCCCTCGGCGACCACACGGATCAGTTCGAGAGCGCGACGTGCAGCGGCCCTACGGTTTCGCAGCTTCGACGCGGGCGAACGCCTCTCGCCGTCGAAAGGCGAAAGAAGGGCGCGTTTCATGGAAACCTCGCGAGCCTGAGATCCTCAGCCTCGAACCCTGACCTTGGTGAGCCTCTCGGTCAACGGCGCACTTTTGCGCACCATCCAAGGGGATTCTTGCAGTGGGGCCAAACCTGCTGCTCGGCACAAACGTTTCCCGTGCTGTCCCGAAACTCACCGCAGCAGGATTCTCGCACGATTCGCGTTCACGGCCCAGACTGGAATGGGTGGTGAACAGCTGGCAGTTTGCGCGACCCCTCGATGCTCCCGCTGCCATTCCAGTTCATCATCGCGATGGTCGCGCACGCGATGAACGCGCGGATGGCACTCAGGCTCGAGTACCTGACGGAGGAAGTGCGCGTGTTGCGCGAGGTCTACTCACGCCTTCGGCTTCTTGCGGTCCGTACACACTTGCCGGCCCCTCGGGAGCAACCGTCTGCGTCTCTTCAACTTCGGAATCCTGCATCTCGATGAGTGACCCCACCAAGATGGCCCAGATGTTGTCAGCTGCCGAGCTCTAGCCTTGGAGAGTCTGCCACCAACCGAAGATGCGGAACGAACCCGAGCTAGCGCTGATCTACCAACGCTATGCCCCGATCGTGTTTCGTCGCGCCCGGCAGATCCTGGGCAGCGAGGTCGACGCCGGGGAAGTGGTGCAGGACGTCTTTCTCTCGCTGCTCGAGCGTCCCGCGCAGTACGGGGGTCGTAGCTCGATCACGACCTTTCTCTACCGAATGACTGCGCTCGCGTGGTTCGCGACCGATGTCCCCGTCGCCGTGCATGCCGCACATGACAGCGCCCGGTTCGCGTCCAGCCGTTCAGTCC
>JAFGIS010000449.1 GCA_016929495.1 Polyangiaceae bacterium
AACGAGCCAGACGGATGGCGAGGCCCTGGACGCCTCGAGTCAGAGACGGAGTGCTCGATGACTCGACGACTAGATGGAAATGCGTCGTCTGCACCGAGTACTCGACGAGCCGGAAGTCGGGGCGCTCGTTGCCGCTCGAGAGAGCCCGGTGGATAGCGCGAAACATCTTGCAGCCGCGCAGGGAGCGCAGGCCGGGGAGGATGCGGAGGGTGACGTGTAGGGCGGTCCAGCGGTCGAAGGACGGCCGCGGGGTGTGAGGGGCGCCAGCGCCGGGTTTGGGCGGTCGGCCGCGACGAGGAGGCGAAGCTACGAGCACGACGAGCGACCTATTTATGGCATATATTGCTTACCGGGTCAAGGAGTCCGCGCGGCCGCTTCGTCGCACGGGGACAGAGCAACCGTCGCGCGTGCAACGGAGCCGCGAGGACGCTGGGCGACGGAGCCGTTACGACTCTGGGCGACGGAGCTGGTTCTCGCCGGTTGCCCCAGCGCTGACGGTCGGTTTCTTTGCTGGACACGCCGCCAAACGGCCGAATGTGGAAGAGCGCGCCAGGTCGCAAGCGTCCAAGACCGACCGCAAACCACGACGAGACCAGTGCTCAGGCCCGGGCGAGGGCGGCGAAGAACCCGCAGCGTCGCACCGGTCTGACCCTCGGCAGCCCTGGCTTCTGGGCATCGTGGCGATCATCGCCGATGCACTATGGGTCAGCGGGGTACACGAGGTCGCTCGCGCGGACCCAGGCGCGCATGCTGCAGGTATCGAGGCGGATCCCAACGACCGACCTGACGGGGATCCAGCCGTCGGATTCCAGCAGGCGCCTCGTCTCCACGACGTTCTCCGTGGCGAATCGGCCCCACACTGGCCCGTCGGGGCTCAGCGCGACGGCAGCGCCCCGCCGCACCCTGGCGAGTTCAGTGGTTGCTCCCCCACAGCCCGCTCCCCCGTGCTGTCCGTCGGTGTAGAACTTGATTGGCTCGTACTCGGAGCGCACGCGGGCTGCCGGAACCCAGCCGTCGAGACGCGAGTCTGCCTCCCAGCTTGCGCGGACTCGGAGCCGCCCCTCCTGTTCTTCGAGCATTTCCACGGGGCCCGCGTACTCGACCCAGAGCGCGGGTTCGGCAGTCGGCGTAGCCGCGACGGGGACCAGACCCGGCCCCAAACCCACGGACCGAGCCCCTTCTGGGCACTGGCGCCAGGCCCTCGAATGCCTCGCCTCCCCGAGAAACGCCAGGGTGAGATCGGCGCAGGAAACAACCGGTGGCGGCTCGGCGCGAAGCGCGAGATTCCCGTCGAAGGCCACCTCGACCCGATCGCCCGATACACGCCGAAACTGGAGACGAACCCCGGACCCCAACGTCAGCAGGCCCCCGTATAGCTCGACCACTCGGGCGACCCTCAGGGGCAGTTCGGCAATTGGGTGGAATGTGGAGAACTGCACCGGACCCAGCACGTCGACTCGAGCGTCGCCAGCTTCCTGGCGCAGCCACACGTCCACCGGGGCATCCTCCAAGTCGAGCGAGAATTGCTCCTCGCCAACATGAACCACGAGGCCGGGGAGCGCCGCGTGCTCGGCGGCAACCCTGCAGGTCCACGACCTGGCGGGCTTGGCGCTCTCGGCCTCTGACGTCCCTTCCTGCGCCGGTGGGGGCGGCCGCACCCGACGGTTGGGGGTGGGCTGCCGAGAAACCGCGGGAGGAGCCTTCGCGCAGGCACATAGCCCAATGGCGACGTACGACGCGCGGACGACGGCCCCGAACCGACCTCGGGCGTGTGTACGAGCCATGTGGAGAATTGTCGTTGGATCCCTCCGTCGCCAGAGTATTGTACCTCATGGTGAAGGGTCCAGAGGGTAGGCACTCGGGAGGGGGAAGCGGACAGGCGGGTTCCCGCGTGGAGCGCGACTGGACAGGGTGGGATAGCCACCTGGCCCATCCGGACGCGCCGATGGGGGCAGGCGGACCTGGCAGCTTTTCCCGCTTTCCTCTCGGCGAGGAATCGAAGCACCTGCCCAATCCCTGGAGCCCTCGTGGGCGTGGCAGCGTCGCGTTGGACCAGTCCGACACGCCCCCCCCCAATCTTCCGCCGGCAACGCAACCGCGAGTGGTTGGCACCTTCAAGCGTGCCTCGAACGCCGTCTACGACGTCGAAGTGAAGGCCGAAGTCATCGCTGACGCTCGTGCCTTGCGGTCGCACACCGACTTCACCCAAGTGGACTTCTACGCCCCTGGTACGGAGACGAACCCGAACGGCCGCATCGTGAGCTTCGATGGGAAGTTCGTCTGGAAGGGAACCATCACGATCCAGACTGTCTTCGGCGACGACCCCAAGACGCTCGCCTGCTATGGGCGTGGAACGACCGCCGCGGACATCCGCAATGGCGACGTCACACTGGGGTTTCACGAGCACTGCCACCAGGACGCCTTCATTCGCTATCTGAACAAGCATCGGTTGCCGAACCCTCCCCAGATGCGCGTCGGCATGAAGCTCGTCACGTACGAGGCCAACTACAATGCCTTCGAGGCCGCAATCAAACAGTACTGGAACAACATGCGGACCATCTCGAACTCCGAGGTCGACGACGTGGGCTACACGCTCGCGGAGTACAGAAAGTACGGTTGCTACCGACGCTAGTCCCCTGCGCGAAGCCCCGAGCTGAGCCCGGACGTGAGCCCGTCAGAGCTCGAGATAGCCTCCGGGCACGACGAACGTGTCATCGGCTCCGGCCACGGTGAATACGCCCCAGCACGGGAGCTTGAGCTTGGCCGCGAAGGTCAAGTCGTCCTCGAGCGAGCCGACCGGACCGAGCACAGCGAGGTTCGCCCGATGCACACCCCACGAGCCGGGCCCGTGCTCGAGGATGCCCTCATGCAGCTCGCGGCCCGCTTTCTCCATGCTGTCGAGGATAGCCACACGCAGGCGGACCGGACTCTGCGTTCCCACGCCGCTCAGGTTCAGGTAGACGAGGTCGGCGCGCGCGCGCTCGACCCGCACGTCAATGCCCTGCTTTTCGATGAAGCCGATGATATGGCGCTCGGTGAGCAGGCCGCGCTGCGGCGTCATATCCTCGCCCTCGCACAGGCCGGGACGGAACCTGATGGCCGTGATGTCCGTCGAGGGGGTTCCGCCGCGCTGGCCAACCACGTAAGCCCTCCAATCGGAGCCGTCGGTGACCCGAAGGGGCGTCGGGCCGCAGCCAACCCAGAAGACCGATGTCGCCACGAGGGCCCGAACCACGCGTCGCATGATGAGGCTTCACTTCTACCAAAGTTTCGAGGCGGAAAGGGAGAAACGTATGTGACCACTCCGACCGGCTTGGCGCCTCCACCCGCCCAGCGGCGCGTTGGCTGCTCGCCCTGGCCTTTTCCGACTCGTGCCGCGTGTCGATCGAGTTGAGGGGCCGAAAGCGCCGCCCCTATGGGGTGTGGCCGGCGCTTTCGGCCCCAAACCCACTCGCCTGACCCACGCCACCCTTTCAAGGTCGGGCATCGTTTCCAATGAAACGATGCCCTGGGTCGAAGCACCGCCTGTGCGCGGGTGGGCATTCGGCCAGCGAGTAGGATGCTCGGCACCCGCCGAAAGCCACCGCGGACCTTGCCGCGACGTCGCCCCGCGCTGCTCGTTGCGACGCCGAGCGGGCATTGGTATCGTGGCCGGCGTGAGGCACGGTATCTGGTTCGGGATGCTCGGCGCGGTCCTCGCCCTAGCCTGCAGCTCTGCGCCGGAGCAAGCGCAGAAGAACCGCACGTTCTACGATTGGGCCACCGCTCAGGGCACTGGAGGCGACTTCGAAGAGCCGTATCCGCCCCTCGATCTGGCGGCCACACCGCCCGCGGTTCGCTATCGCGGAGTGACGGTCGTACGCCGCGGAGTCCATCTGTCGCGGCCGGTCAATTGGATGATGCGCGACGGTGACAATACGCCGGGGCAGGCCTTCGTGCAGTACATCTCGCCGAACGCCTACACCTTCTCCATCTACGAACGGCCGGAATCGCCGAGCGAGCTGTGGCGGGACGTGATGCGGCGTTTCGAGGACGACACGAAGTCGCTGGGCGCGCAGATCACGGGAAGCCGTATTCCGATGGCTGTCTCCATCGGGCAAGGCCGCGCCTATACCATCCAGAGGCAAGTGGAGGCGGCCAAATCCCCGGTCAACAGTCTCAGCCGCGAGTACCTGGTCCGGGGTGCGACCCGGATCGTTCTGGTTCAGATCGTTCACGAAGGTGAAGACCTCTATGCGATCGATCGAGAGCTGATGCGCGTCATCGGAACGCTCGAAGTG
The DNA here is from genome assembly GCA_016929495.1 of Polyangiaceae bacterium. GTDB lineage: Bacteria > Myxococcota_A > Polyangia > Polyangiales > Polyangiaceae > JAFGIS01. The sequence goes on from JAFGIS010000449.1 coordinate 4,281, forward strand.
CTGTGAGGCAAGATTGAAGGCCCAGTCGATGTCGCTCTGCCATTCGCTCGTTCAAAGCTTCGCGCTTTCCGCCATCGTCGTGCTCGGTGCAGCCGGTTGTGCAGGTGCCGTCGAGTCGTCCAGACTCGAAGACCGAGCGCGACGCACGATTCCGGTCCCCATCTGCCTCAAGGCGCTCGAGCGTCATGGCGGAGCCGGGGTGGTCTCCGTGCTCAAGCCCCAGGACTACTGGGCGCTGATACTGCCGACCTACGATGCGGGCTCGAACACGGTGGATCGCAGTTCTCCCGATTGCAGTGGCCGCCCGGTGTTCTCGAATCCCGAGCTCGCACACGCCGAGGGGCTGCGCTCGGGCTCGCTCGTCGTCAAGCCGGACGACGCGGTCGTGCAACCCGGACCGGACGATATGCGCATCGTATGGCTGCGCACGCACAAATTCGCGGACGGCACCGCAGCGGGTCCTCTGGCTCTCGCACGACCGCGCGAGGGCTACGCCGAGGTCTATGCAACGGGGTTCTACCGCGGGCGCGCGAAGGATTCGCGTTTCTCGTTGGAACGGATGGGAGCGCGTTTCGCGGTGACCGTCGGCGACGAAGGCTGCAGCGGCGGCAAGCCCAATCGGCCATGCGAGAGCTCGTTCCAGGTCTTCGTCATGGCCGCAGGAAAGCTCGTGGGCTCGGCGCGCTTCACGCTCGACCGCGTCGACTATCGGTCGGTGTCAGGCGTTCCCGGCCCGGTCCAGTTCCGCTTGACGGCCATGCCGACCTTCCAGTCCGGCAAGCTCATGGTCACCGAGCAGCTCGTCTTGCGTGATGAGAACCAGGCCGTCATCCGCAAATCGGATATGGTCCGCGTCTTCAGGCTCGAGCCCAACGGTCGCCTGGTGACCAAACAGGAGTCTCTCTGGAAGCAGGTCGCCAACGCGCCGCCCCCGCCCCCGCCACCCGAACCAGACCCCGAGCCGCCGGTGGATCCGAAGGGGAAGGGAAAGCGCAGGGGCCCATCGCGGTAGGGCTCTCGCGCCAGCGCGACAACCAAACGCCGCTTCGCCATAGTGATAGACGACGCGACAGCGCTGGTCGGCTGACCGAAGCCGAGTAATCGACAAGCACTCTGCGCCCGATGCGCTTGGAGCCGTGATAGCCGGCCGGTCGTGGCGCTCCTGAGCGGCGGCGTCCGGACAATTGAGTACAATCTCCTGATTCGCGTCTAACAAGGGCGTAAGACGCTCGTCGTTCATGACGGCAGCCAACAGAGGTGTTCTCACAGGAAGCAGAATGATGATGAAACGACATATGCTGCTGTGTGCAGTTGCCTTGGCCTTTGCCGCCGGATGTGGCTCGTCGGAGGGAGGCGAGAAAAGCGACTCCATTGCGGAGGGACAGGGCCGAATCAGCGGTGTTGTGACCGACCAGGCGAGCATTCCGCTGAAAGGGGTCACCCTGGCCGTCGCCGATACGAAGGCCACCACGGACGAGATGGGCCGTTTTCGGCTGGACGCCGCCGCCGGATCGGAAGTCATCCGGTTCTCGAAGAAGGGCTTCGCCGCATCGAGCCTCGCGGTCACGGTCACCGCAGGCGCAGAGACATCCGTTCAGGAAGGTCTGGTCAAACGGAGCGATCCCATCGATCTGGACATGGACGAGGGTGGAACGATAGGCGAGACGGCGCGGGTGACCCTGTCCCCGGGGGCGCTGGTAGCGGCTGACGGCACAGCGGCCGAAGGCGAGATTGCGGCGTATATCACCCCCCTCGATATCGTGGGCGACCTCACGGCGGCGCCCGGCGACTTCTCCGCGGTCCGCGACGGGGGCGGCGACACACGCCTGGAGACCCTCGGCATGGCCGAGTACTACTTCGAGGATGGGGAGGGGAATCCTCTGAATGTCGCCAAAGGGAAGACGGTGGAGGTAGAGCTGGCGATCCCGGAGGATATCGACGCAGCCGCGGGGGATGTCATTCCCGCCTGGTATTTCGACGTCGACACCGGTCGTTGGGTCGAGGACGGCGAGGGCAAGGTGGTGGACGACGACAACGGAGGGCTCGTCTGGCGCGTCCGGGTATCCCACTTCTCTTGGTGGAACGCCGACGTGCCCATCGACGAACGCGATTGCGTGACGGGCACCATCACGGACTGCCATGGCGATCCGGTATCGGGCGCGTCGGTCAGCGCGCGAGGGCTCGACTATCGGGGCGAGTCGTCGGCATATCCCGATGCGGACGGCAGCTATTGCGTCGACATCAAGCGGGGCAGCGAGGTCGATCTGCTGGTCGTCGGTACGGTGGATGGGAATCGCGTGGGCAAGCGCGTTCAGGTCACGGGAGGCGACAGCGGTGCGTCGTGTGAAGAGGGCAGCGATGGATGCCAGGAGCGAAACATAAAACTGCCGTGCGACGAAGAGGACTCGGATCTCGACTGCGGAGAGTCGCCCCTGCTTCCGTGCAAAGCCTGCGTCTCCGGCCGCATCGTCACAGAGGAAGGCGATCCGCCACAAGACGCTGTCATCTCCCTCGGGGACACGTACGGCGGCTTCGGGGCAAAGGCCATCGTCGACGACGACGGGACCTTCTGCCTTCCGGCACCTCTGGATGTTCCCGTCATGCTGACCGCGAACGCCGCGGGATACCCACCCTCGACCCAAGCCGTCACGGCCACGGAGGAAGGCGAATGCCCTCACTGTCAGGACCTGGGCGACATCGTGCTCGAAGAGAAAGAGAGCGGCGGCAGCGTATTCGAGCAATGCAACCAGGGCGAGGTGACGATCGAGGCGGTCGATCTGGATGGCGCCGACGAGTCACTGGCTGAGCTGCCGCACATCGGCATGATGATCGTCGACGACGAATCCAGCGAAACCATGCCGGGCTACCTGTGGCTGAGCGATGCAGACGATCCCGAAGATTCCGAAGGTTCGAGCTCGATCCTACTCGTCTTCGAGATTCCGCGGAGTGCTCGGGCAGACGAGAGCGCCGATCTTACGGGATTCGGCAACTTCAACAGCGGCGGTGTCGTCGGGGTCAATAGCGAGATGTACACCATCGACACGGGCTCCCTTACCTGGAACGAGGCGATCCGAGGCGCCGGACAGACCTTGACCGGCGCCCTGGCATTCCAGATGGCGACCAGTTGCGGCATGGCTGTTCGGACGATCCGTTTCGAGGGGTCCTTCACCACGGAAGTCCTCGACATCATGACATACGGCTCGTCGCTGCAATGCGTGGGCATCACCACCGCCGTTGCCGCCCTCGGACAGACATCCACCGGCATCGCAACGCTCAAGGTCGATGGAAAGCCCGTGAGCTCGACCGCGAGCTCCAGCGCGAGCTACGCACCGGACGACGACCAGCTGTCCCTGGTCGTCACGGAGGAGGAAGGTATCATGTTCGGGCTCGTCGTGGACGAGGCCGCCTTCGATACCCAGGAGATCAGCCATGTTTGGGTTTCGGATGCGGCCAGTGGCTGCTTCTATGAGGCATCCGGTGTTCCGGAATTGGCCATAGAACAGAACGATGCCTCCAATCTCGGGAGGGGTCCCCTGGAAGGCAGTTTCGAGGCCGAGCTCTCTTCTTCCAGCAGTGATTGCACCGAGCCCCTCTCCGTGAGCGGCACCTTCATGGCCGCCATCTGCGCACCGTAGCCGGCAGGCTCTCTGTGCCTGACGCAGACTGCGTTCCCTGCCACCCCGAGGCTCTCGGCGTGACGAGTCCTTCACCGGTGGACCTTCCCTTCCGGATCGTTTGGCCGCCTTGTGCTACACCGGGTCGACACCCGGGTCCCGACGCTCGATGCCGCGTTGGCCGATGTGCCCATCCCGGGCGATGGCAGTCGGCTCTTCCTTCACACGCCAGCCGCTTCCGGACGAGGCGCCCGGCCGCCCGCGCTACCAGCAGACCAAGCTGCCGCTGTAGCCGCACTCGGGACGCTGCGCAGACCCGTAGAGCGCGCCCATCCCGAGCCCGACGACCAGCCCAATCCCGGCACTGCCCCACGCCTGCCCACCTGTCTCCCATTCCCCGGCGGTGCGTCCGATGGTGGTGATGACGGCCAGCACACCAGGCACGGCCGTATTCATCGCGAACGCGCCGGCGTTGAAACGACCGTTGCTCCACTTGAACGTGTCCAGAAGGAAGATGCCGAGCCCCTGCCCGAACGCGGAAGAGGCCGCAAACGCGTGCGTCGAGAGCATCGCGTAGTCGGTGCAGCCCGGCTCGCCCTGGTTTTCTTCCGTGCAGCCGGGCCGAAGCCCACCGAACTGCTCCTTGAGCCACTGCTCGTTGAGCATAGCCAGAGCCGCCAGCGTCATGCTGGGCGCCAAGACGGAAGCGTGCCAACGTGCCTTCCAACCCACCGTGACTTCCGGATCGGCATAGAAGACGCGAGGCATCAGCAGTTCGATGCCCATGGCGGAGAGCGTCAGGACCGTCGTTGCGTCCTTCCAGCCTTGGCTACGCTCCGGCGGCTCCTCCTGCGCGCCAGCCGGCGCTGGGAGCAGCGCAACAGAGATCCCCAACAATGATGCAAGAGCGCCAGATGCAATCCATTTCATTGAACTTTCCTCGGCACAACCGCGCGGGTGTGGCTATTATCGCCAAGGCGGATCGGTTCGCAACCCCTGACCTTCGGCCTTCTTGCGACGCTGGTACTGTCGGTACGTTTCGGCGAAATCCTGGCCGAATATCACGGAGAACGCCTGGCGCTCGTCGGAAAGCCGCTCGAACCGCTGGCGGAATTCGGTCCACCGCGCACGGTACTTGGAGTCGAACACCCCTTTTGCCCCGCGCTCGGCGAGTGCCGCTTCGATGTTGTCGGGCGACAGCTCGTCCAGAAGCGCACGGACACCCTGCATCACCGCGTCGAGCAGTGCGACGTGGTGCAGCATCAGGTCAGCCAGGATCCCCTCGACGGCTTGGGGAGCATCGTACGAGAGATCTCTCGGGTCGAGCAAAGCCATCGCGACGGATTCCGGATTGGTGGCCGCCTCGAGCGCAAAGGCCGAGGCCGAGCGATTCACGCTTCGCTGGGCGGCCAGGTCCAACGACGAGACGAACTGCACGTAGCCCTGCCGCAACGGAATGAAGCAGCGACAGAAGACGTCGACCGTGTCGTGGAGCTTGGTGATGAACCGAGCCACTTCGCCGGTCGTCTCGAGCGGCCGGCCCGGCACAAGCGAGGCGGCGAGCTCTCGAAGCCCCTGGAGCGCCAGAAACTCGGGCGATACCTTCAGGAACTGCGTCCGCAGCTCGTCGACAGCGCGCTGCCCTCCTGCGAAGGGGCCGGCGCCGGGCGAGCCGCCTCCAACCGGCGCAGCGCCAGGCGGCAGAGGACCGGGTGGCGGTGCGCCTGATGGGGAGACACCACCTGGCAGCGGTTGAGGTGCGACCGGGGCATTTGAGGCGGCTGACGGGTACACACCCGAACCAGGTGCCCTCGGAGCGGCCGGGCTCTGCGATGCGGCGTTTGGGCCCTGCGGCGCTCGCGGATCCGGAGTCGCGCCGGGCTGGTTGGCGATATAGGCGAGGTTTCCGAGAACAACCCCACTCTTCATGGACTGGCGGATGGGAGCTTGCTCCTGGACGAACTCCATCTGCACCCAGATGCACCCGCTCAGAGCGAAGCGAAATCCCACGCTGGCCAGATCGACGCTCGAGTTGGCGTCGATGCGCGTCAGCTGGTTCGTGCCCGGCGCCGCGATGAAGACCCCGTTTCGGCTGCCGAGGTCCCTGATGCAGGGCTTGCCGTCCCGCTCCTCGATCCGGGCATGGAAGGAGGAGATCAACGGGTTCTGTGGCGAGAAGTCGTTCAGAGGGTTGCGGCCGATGCGGATCGGAAAACAGGAGAATCGGTTCCTCTCCGACAGCACGGGCGTTTGGTCTGCCAGAAAGGCCCGAAGGGCGTACATGGTAGCCGATCCTACCGTGGCCCTGATTCCGTGGCCAGCAGAACCCCTGGCAGTCCTGGCAGTCGAGATTGCACTGGCACTAGAAATCCCACGTATGTGCGGAGTGGAGCAGCTCGGCCACCGTGCTTCCGGAGATCTGTTGAGCACTGAGCCAACGCACAGCACCCTCTTCGGGCAGCTGCAGACGGTGGGGAGCGGTCGCGATGTCACAAATCTCGTCGCGACTGCCCGTCGGCAGCCACAGCTCGGCCAGCGTGGCGTGTGGAAGCTTGCCCAGGGCCAGTATCATCGTGCCCTGGGTACCGTCATGCGACCAGAAGAAGGTCGGCACATTCGCTTTCCAGCCGGCGATGCAGCCCGCCCAGTCCAGCCAGAAGCACACCGCGGCGCCTCCCGCCAGACCGAGCGGCAGCCGCAGCGACAGGGGCGTCGAAGCCTCGTCGAGGCCACGACACGAGCGCACGGTCTCGCTCACCAGCGCGACCAGCTGCGCCGGGTTGATGCGATGGTCTTCTCCGAAGATCATGCTCCAGAGCTCGTCGACGGGCAGGGTGCGTGTCCACTGCGCGTAGGAACCGAGGGCGTCGTCGAGATCGATCTCCGGCAACGGGGTCTGCGCAAGTTGGTAGGCGATGTTGGCGTTCGGGTCGGCCACCAACGACAGCACGAGCTGGCTGCAGACCTTCCAGCAAGGCTCGAGAACCAGAGGCATCACCTCGGGCGCAGCGAGCAGCTCAGCGGGAGCCATCAGCGGCATCGCCACGGTCAGCGGGAAACGACGGCCCGCACGATCCGAGCTCGGACCGAACGCTCCGACCAGCGCTGGCGTCTTCTTGCCCGGGGCGGCACGGTAGACAAAAGCCTGGACGCCGCCGGCGGTGTAGGCGTCGGCCCAACCCGAGCCGGCCCTGGCCTCGGCCCATTCCACGTTGTGAGTGAGGAACGCATCGAAGCTGGTGAATTCCTGGCTGCGATTGCCGATGTTGATGAAGTCGCCGCGCGAGGGGTGCTTGCCAAGCACGCCCGGTGCACCCAACGAGATGCCGGTCACGGCTGCCTCGCCGCGGCGGCCGCTCCAACCGTGACTTCGGACGGGCAGTTGAAGCGTCTGAAGAAGTTCGCCGCGAAGGGGTGAACGGTCTTCGCCGGCTTGAAGTCGATGCTCACCGGCGGTTCGTTGCCGCGCGAAAGCGCCCACTTGGCAAGAAGGACGGGAACGCCACCCGCCATGGTCCCCGTCGGCGCGACCCCGCCGTCCGCCAGCAACCGGAACAGACCGAAGTCTCCCATGCGAGGGATCTCGTCCTGGAAGCCTGCCCCCTTGACCTGGAGCGTCCCGCCCCGGGGGTCGCCCTTGCCCGGCCACGTGGTCGTAATCCAGCGCTCCGGTTCGTTGCGGTACCGGATAGCCTGTCCGTCCACGATCAGCGTGGTCTCGGAGATACGAGCGCTCACCGAGTGCACCCTCACGGCGAACTTGACGCTCGGCTCCTGCCCATTGCCGAACACCGCATCCGTGATCTGTTGAGCCACGTTGAGACACGTCAAGAAATCCGCGCGGAACGGCATCGAATCGGCGGACGGCTTGGGCACGTAGCTTGAGCCCGATCGTTCGAGGCGGGCCTCGAAGGCCTTCTTGAAGAAGGTCCAGAACAGACCCGTTTGCGGCCGGAAGAAATCCGCGAACTCCGGGAGTGTCACCTCGGCCGGGACATCGCTGAACGGATAGCGGGGCTTGATCTTGGTGCGGTAGACTTCCCAGACCTCGCTCTTCCAGTCGCCCGTGAGCTGTGCCAGGTCGGCGCGGACCACGCCGGCGCGGCTGCCACGGATCGGATTCATGAGCAGCGGCTCCACGACCATGCGCATTCTGCGGTCCATGCCGTTGAGCTGATGCTGCACGGCCACCGCCGTCCGCGACAGCTCCGCGCCGAACTCGTTGCCGGAGGCCTGCTGCGATTCGGCCAGTTGCGTGAGCGCGCCCTCGAGCGTGCTCAGATGCGTCAAGTATTGGCTCAAACCCGTGGGCGCCGCATCGGCTTTCTTTCCCACGCCACCGATGAACCGCAGCAGCGGATCGAAGTGCCGCTCGACGCTCGACACGGCGCGTTCGGGTGGTGCGCCGGCGTCCCCAGCATCGGCCCCGAGCCCCACCCTCTTCAACTTGTCCTGGAGCTTCTTCTGTCCCTTGGCCATTCCTTTCGCCAGAAGCTTCTCGAGGTCCGACACGGTCCCGATATCGAGCCGGACGTTCTCGGCGACCGTCCGGAACAGCCGAACGTACGGGCCGTCGCTTTCCGTCAGCACACGGAGCTCCTCGATGGCGCCTTCCATGTTCTCGGGGGGCGTGACCTCGAGACCACCGAGGAAGTCCGACCAGCGTGCCGTGTAGCGCTTGAAGTAGAGCTCGCGGAGCCGTTGGGCCGCGACATCCCTGGAGTCCTGTCTCTCCGAAGCCGCCTTGCCGAGCACCCAGGGCTCGAGCTCGAAACGGATGTCCGGCTCGTCGAGCAGCTTCCTGATCTTCTCCCAGCCGAGGGCCGTGTACATGCCTGGCACCTCGACGTCGCCGCGTGTCGTCCAGTAGGGAGCCGCCGCCCCGACAAAGATGTTCTCTGGGCGTATCGGGGGAGCCCCCTCGGCCGCTTCGACGAGCGTTGCGTACAGAAGCTCGTCGTAATCCAACGCCGCCAGACTGCCCTGAGCATTCGACAGAGCTGCCGCATCGACTTTCCACGCCCAGGACGACTTGTCGGCTACGAACGAATCGATGTAGCGCTTCGCGTGCGCAGCGAGCCTCTGCTGATCGGCCTCCGACTGCGAATTGAACGCGCGCGCCCAGACCTCGGTGAGCCTCGGTATGGCATACTCGGGCTGCAGGTGAACGGGCTGGGTGAGCATGACGTAGAGCTTCACGTCCTGGTAGGCCGTCTGGAAGTTGCGCGGGTTGTTGCGCACCGTGTCGGCGATACCGCGCACGTCCGCAACGAGCTGCGTCTGTACCGGACCCTCCACCATTGCGCGCAGACGCTGCAGGTACAGCCCTCGCAGGCTGTCATGCAGCCGCGGCGCGGAGTACGGGCCGATCAAAGCACGGACCGAGAACTCGTTTCGCGCCTCTTCGAGTCGGACGTTCCGCTCCAGCAACAGGTCCAGCGCGTTGGCTGCGGCGACGGCTTGCCCGCTTCGCTCGAGCCCGCGTGCCTCGCGCACGTCGCGCTCCGTGGCTTGGACGAGCTTCGTGTTGGTGACGTAGCTCAATGCCGCCGGAGTGATCAGCACGAGTGCTGCGAGCACGGCGGCCCCGCCCCACAGAAACTGGTTGCGAGTACTGCGTCTCACCCGGCTCAGTGACCGCACCGCCAGGTGCCGGTCTGGAAACACTACTTTCGAAAACAGCTCCGTGACGAAGAAGCTCTGGGGTTCCGGACGCCGCCCCTCGGGCACGGCCAACATCCCGAGATTGAAGCCGCGCGCCATGTTTCCGATCACCCGATCCATCGAGCGCCCCGTCTGGGTCCCGCTCGAGAAGTAGAAGCCTCGGACGAACGGGGTCTCGGAGTACGGATTGGACCGGCACAGCTCCTCGATGAAGCGCGTGACAGGCTCCCGGAGCGGGGTGAACTCGAGGGGGAATTGCAGCACCCTGGCGCGGACTTCCGGCTGCGGCTCGCGCGCCAGACGCTCGATCATTCGGGCATGCAGCACGCGAACCAAGGTATCGAATTCGGCCTCGACGAGCTGAGCCGGCTCCTGCAGCCGCTCGTCGTCGAGGCTGAAGCTCGCGCCCCAAGCCTGCGCGCGCTGCTGCTTCGTCAGGTCGCCGAAGAACTCCACGAAGCCCCCGAGCAGGTCCACCTTGGTGAAGAGCACGTAGATGGGCAACACCATTTCGAGACGGCTCATCAACTCGTCGGTGCGCGCGCGCAGCTGCCCCACCAGCTCGTGGAGTTGTTCCTCGCTCTGGGTCAGCAGGTCTTCCACGCTCACCGCGACCACGAGCCCGTCGAGCGGACGGTTCGACCGGAATCGCCTCACCGTGGCGAGAAAGGTCATCCACTCTTCGCGATCGTCGTCCTCGGTAGCAAGCCGGCCGGCGGTGTCGAGCAGAATCGCGTTCTGCGAAAACCACCAATCGCAGTTGCGCGTCCCGGCCGTGCCACGCACCTTCGCATCCGATGCGCCTTGGGGCGTGATGAAGCCGAGGCCCGACTTGCTGAGCGCCGTGGTCTTGCCGGCGGCCGGTGGTCCGATGACCACGTACCACGGCAGTGCGTACAGCGCCGCCTTGCCGCCGCCACCGAGCTTGCTGCGCTTGAGGATGTCCAGGGCGGCCTTCATCTGCGCCAGCAGCGCGAGTATCTCCGGACGGCGGTCGGGCCGCACCTGGTTGGCCTGTCTCTCGGCCTGGCGCAGAAGCTCACGCTCGAGCGCCGCGGCGCGCAGACGCGCCCTCACGAATCGCACGATGAGTACAGTCGCCACGATCAGGACGATCGCAGCCGTGATCACCCCGGCAATCCAGAATGGAGCTTTGAGCAGCGCGAACACGGGCCACGTCACGGCGATCAGCAGAGCCCCAACGATGATCATCCACAGCATCGAAAACCCTCAATCGAGCGATCGGCCCTCGATGTGCTTCGCCCCCATCGCATCGAGGGACTGGTCGACGTTCGCGTTCACCAAGCGCTCGAGTCCCAACACGACCAGGATGGCCAGCACGAGTGAGCCAGCGACCACTGCGATCAGTGGCCAGTTTTTCGCCCGGCGGGCGGGCAGGCGGTCCGGTGGCTCGGCGCGCGGCCCCAGCTTCGGCCCCGCCGGAAAAGCCTTCGCGACGTGTTGTCGAGCTGCCTCGGTGAAGCCCGCCAGGGAGCGATGGTCTCCGCTGACGCCGTATGCACCGCGAAAACCAAGCACCAAGCAGAGATAGTAGATCTCGAGCGCCAGTGAGGCGCCTCCCTGCTGCATGAGGATCCTCATGCGATTGAAGAAGTTCTCGCCCGCGGTGTACTCGCGGTACAGCTCCAGCTGCAGCGGGTGCCCCATCCACTCTCCGCGTCCCGGCCAGTTCGATTTGAGCACCTGCTCGTCGACGAACGCCACCAGCGCGTAGCGAGCCTCGGCCAAGTCGGCGTCAGGCAGCCCCGCCGCTCGTCCGCGACCGACCACGGCATCGAGCGCCGTGAAGATGCGCTGTCGCAGCTCGGCGGGTGACGGCAGATTGGCCGTCTGCGGCAACTTGGCAGCCAACACCAACAGTTCGGCACAGCACCAGTAGAGCGATTGGGCCATGGCGCTCATCGCACATGGGTGGACGACACCGCGTACAGGTTCAGCGTCGAGCCAGCCCACTCACCCTCCTTGGGCAGATACAACGCCACCGTCGAGGAGCGAGCGACGTCCTCCCAGTAGGGGCCTTCCTTGTGCACTCGGAAGAAGCAGACGCCCGGCTTGACGGGCAGCGCGGCGGTCGGATGCCATTCGATCGAGAGCCTAATGCCGTGGCGCGCCTGCTTGACCACATCGTACACCTGGTTCCAGCTCGCCATCTTGAGCAGCGCCGGAACGCGCTCGCGCACCAGGGCCTCGCTCATGTTCGAGGTCACGGCTATGAAGAGCTCCTGCCCCAGCAGACTCTTGTCCGTGAGCTTGCCGATGAACATGCCGTCGGGACGGTGCTCGAGCCCGATCTCGACATACGAGCGTTCGATGCCGCCAGGCAGCAGTCGGAGCACGGTGGCAAACAACGTTTCGAAGAGCTCGCCGAGCTCCAGGAAACTGAACTTCGGCACCGAGGAGGGATCGGCGTCCGGTGCGAAGCTGCAGAGCTTGCCGATGAGACCGGCGAGAACGACGTACGCTTCCTCGGGGTGCGTGTTCGGCGTGTCCAGAAGATGGCTGAGCTGAGGGATGACACCGTTGAGCGTATGCAACAGCCAGAACTTGCGCACCTCGGTGGCGTGGAAGTCGACCGCGTCCGACTGGCGCTGGCGACGTTCGCTCGCCAGCTGTGCTTGCCGCGCGACCACGCTCGCCAGCACGCGTCGCAGCCCATTCTCCAGAAAGGGCGCTGCCCGGAGGTCCAGAACCGGAGGCACGTACGTGTCCTGGATACGGAACGTCCCGTTCTCCTGACGCAGGATGATGGCCACGCAAGTGGTGGCAAAACCGTCCCTGCGTTCGTCCCCGAAGAAGATCCGCAGATTCGGTTGTGCCCACTCGAGGTCCTGCGGTGAGCTGCCCGTGTTCACGTCGACCACCTGGCGGGTCATGCGAGTGTACCTGCGCACCGCCGGTTCTCCCTCGGAGCCGACCGCCGCAGAACCCTCGAGCTCGAAGGCAAGCCCGAGATAGACCTCGGTGCGGAGCGCGTCTGGAGGCAGCTTGCGCGGAGGCGGCACGGGAACGTCCGTGCCCTCGCCGCAGGAGACGCTCGTGCCGTCCGGCCAGATCGCGGCGAAGCGCTGAAGCTTGAACTCCCCGGCCGCGAACCCCCGCTCGTCGATCTTCAGCTCGGATATCCCCCAGCCGAAGTGCGTGATGGCTCGTATGCGCGCACGCAGCAGCTCTTCGTGGTAGCGATCTTGCTGCTGCATGTGGTGTTGGCTCAGCAGCAGCCCTTCCATCCAGACCGGCTTCTTGGCCACGCGCTAGTCCCCTTCGTCCGCGTTCGTCTGGTTTTCCGTCGGCGCCGATTCGTCCGGCTTCGGCTCCGCAACCTGCTCCTCGACAGCGCGGCCTTCCCCGTCCTGGATCTGCATCCGGTCCAGGATGACCGGAATCGGCTTCGCGGAGGCACACGGCGGCGTGGTAGGAGGCGTCGGCAGCTCGTAGGTGACGAACCAGTCGTTGCCCTGCGGTTCTCGAAACAGAGCCACCAGCGCCACGACGTGAGCGTCGCGACTGCGCTTGATCGAGACCGTCTCGGTCTTGCCGGGGAAGATCGTGTGTTCGGAGACGCCCTTCAGGTCCGTGGCCAGGATCTCCTTGTCCTTCTGCCACATCTCCTCGAAGGTCGCGTTTCGAAGTCGGGCGTCGCTCACCAGCTGGTAGACACGCACGATCACAGGACGGCCTTCGCCCTCGGTGCTCGGGTTGACGCGCGCCGTGGCGCTGATGGAGAGCTCGGTCTGGGGCGGTGGGCAACGCTTGGGGGGCGACTTGGCCGGCGGAGGCGACGCGGACGAGCACGCCGCCAGCGCCCCGACCAGCGCGGTCAGCAACACAGTTCTCATCGGTGCGGCGTTTTATACAACGACTGGGGCGGGGCTGGCCAGCGGGGCCAGGCCTCGCTCCTGGCAGCCTCCGAGGCTCCCGGCCGCTTGGGATCAAGGACGATCTGGTCGGGACAGTTGTCCGGCCGGTTAGCGGCGGGCGCGATGAACACCAAGGAAGTGTCCTTGGCTCGAACAGGCCGTCGGCTCCGTTGGCGTTCGGAGGGACCCGGACTTGACCCGACCCGCGGCAGCGGGTAGGGATTGACTGTGTGGTGTCGATGGTGGGACGTTCTCTATGGAGGCGATTTGGCGGATGAGCAGTCTGACCCGCACTGCGCCCCGGTCCTGCACTAACAATGACGCCGAAGGAGTAGACCAATGGCAGTAAATATGTCGCTGAAGATCAAGGGCATCGACGGTGAGTCGCCCATCAAGGGGCACGAGAAAGAGATCGAGGTGTTGTCGTTCAGCATCGGGGCGACACAGTCGGCCACCGCCCATCACGGGACCGGCAGCACGGCGGGCAAGGCCAACATCCAGGATCTGAGCATCACGAAGAGGGTCGACAAGTCGTCGCCGTTGCTCTTCGGCGCGCTGTGCAAGGGCTCCCACCTAGAAGAGGCCGTGCTGACGTGTGAGAAGTCCAGCGGCGACAAGAGCATTCCGTACCTCAAGATCACCCTCAGCAACGCGCTAGTGAGCTCCACCTCCACCGGCGCGAGTTCGTCCGATGACGTCGTCCTGGAGACGGTCACGCTCAACTTCGCCAAGATCAAGAAAGAGTACACGCCGCAGGGTGCGAAGGGCACGCCGGAGGGTGCGGTGACGCAAACCTGGGACGTGGCCAAGAACGCCGAGAGCTGACCGAAACAGAACGGCCCGGGAGCAATCGAGCCAGCCCGGGGAGGGCTGGCTCGGCACCCGCCGGTTGGCCATCGTTCTTGGGGGCAACGCGGCACCGTCTGACCAATCCTGCGGCTGCCCGAATGTCAGGGTTGCCGTTCCGCCGAGATGGCGCTGGCTGCGCCTACGGGTTTGCCGTGGCACCCAGTCTACGGCGGCATGCGGCGGCCATCTCTTTGCTGAAGTGCTGGCGGCCCCAATCGAAGGTGGGCGGTACGCACTTGTCCGATTCGTCGCGGGTCGCGATCAGTTCCTTGAGTGTATCGCGCGCCTGCCACACGACGTCCTTCGGCACCTGAACCGCGAAGCGCGAAACGTCGGGCGTCTCGTCGCCGCTGATGTCGAGATTCAGCGTTCGCAGCTGAACGACGCTGGTCGCTGCCGCACGAGCCACGAGGCTCAAACGGGTGCCGGGGGCCACGTCGAGATCGGAGGTCAGCTGGGGCGAACGGATCTGGACACCCGTGAACTTGAGTCTCGTCAGGTTGTTCAGTATCAGCGCGATGGCCTGGATGGTCGGGACGTACTGAGCGGTTTCGTCCGGTATCCACTGGGCGTCGACCAGATCCCAGAATCCGACGTCGTTGCCGGCCCGCTCCAGGCGAGCCACCGTGGCGAACGGACCCATGTTGTACGAGGCGAACATGAGGTCCCAAACGCCGTCACGGTTGTAGTTGATGAGCTTGTCGCGCAGATCGCGCAGATACCCGACCGCCGCCTCGGTCGACTTGGGCGGGCTGCGTCGCTCGTCGACGACACCCTCCTTGACGCGCAGATGATAGGCGCGTGCCGTGGCCGGCATCAACTGCCACAATCCAGCAGCACCCACCGGCGACTTGGCCGTGGGCTCACATCCGCTTTCCGCGAACACCAGCGCCAACAGGTCCGATGGCAGCCCGTGCCGAATCAGAGTGGCTTCGATCTGATCTCGGTACGCTCCGCAGCGAAAGAGCATCGCTTGCAGTAGTTCACGGCCGACCGCGCCTTCGGTGTAGTACTCGAACCAGCGCCGAACGCTCGGGTCGTTCTGGATCGGTATCGCCGGCATCTTGAGGCCAACCATCCAGCTCGCCCGCATCTGTTCCCCGGAGGGCCGCCGCCTCGTGATTCGTACCCCGTCGGCGGGACCCAGCGCGTTCTCACGAGCTTGTGCCAGCTGCCGACAGGTCGCGGACGACCCCTCGCACCGACCCTGCGACGCACGCGCGGCCAGCGCTGCTTCTTCGTCCACCAGAGCGCGCAGCTCCGCGGACTCCTTGCCACGGCCATGAACCTGCGCGAGCACGGCCTTGAAGGTCTCGTCCTCGGTGAGCAAACGTGACCGCGGAAGCTCCCCCGAGGTCGAAGGCGCCGTGCCCGCTGCGGTCGGGGCCGTAATCGCCGCGACGGGTTTCCGCTCCGATTCGTCGGCGCGCCGCGTCAAAACGATGATCAGCGTGGCCAAGCCGCCGAGCACCACGACGAGTACGGCACCGGCGATGACGCCGATCCGCCACGCCGGAGTCTCCTGCTGTCGATTCTGCAGCAAGGCCGGCCGTCTTGGGTCTGCGCGCTGCCCACGTCGACCTCGGCCCAACCCACCCAGCAGCTCTTGCATCCGGCGCACTCCTGTTGCGCCAAGGCTTGCAGCTGGCAACGACGGAGCTCGTGGGCGAGGCGGCTCCGGGGTCGGTGGCAGAGGCGGAAGGCCCGAGGGAGAGCGATCGAGAAGAGGAGGCGGCTTCGACCCAGACGCGTCCGGCGAGCTGAACGACGCGGAACGACGCTTGAGGCCGAGCAGCGAGTTCCGAGGATCCCGCGCATCAGCCGCGGGCGGCGCGGATGCTGCCGCAGGAGCCGCTCCGCGTTGGCCCTTCCGGCCTCGCAACCCGAGCATCGTGCGCACCTGCAGGTTGAGCGCATTGAACGGCGAAGAGCGCGGCCCGGCACCAGCTGCGTCTGCCCCTGGACCGTTTGAGCCGATGGGCTGTTGCGCTGGTAGACCCTGGCCAGGCACCGGCTGCCAGCCGCCAGAGACAAGAGGAGGCGCGGAAGGATGATCTGGAACGCCGAAACCCGGCGGGGCCGGGACCGACGCCTGTCCCGGTGGTGCCGAGACAAGCAGTGGATCCGCGCCCAACGCACCGGAATGCAGGCCTGCCGGCTGAGCCGGAGACTGTCGTGGCAGACCCGCGCCCGGCGCCTGAAACTCCGGCAGCTTCGGCGGGCCGTCGTCCGGGCCCCGAATGACGGAAGCATCCAGCAGTTGTGGTGGCTTCGCTGACTCGGGACTTGGCTCGATCCTTCTGCCGATGCCTGTGACCATCGGCGGTGGCGCGGGAGCCGCACCAGCGGCTGGTGGAGCGGGATTGGCCGAGACGATGGCCGGACCACGCGGGGCCGTTGGAACGTAGAGCGGAAGCGGGGCTGCGTTGGCAGCCGGGATGACCGGGCTACGCCGTGCGGCTGCAGGGCTCATCAGTGGGGGCGCAGTGCTCTGCTGCTGGGCTGGCGCAGCGCCGACGGGTCCCGGCGCAGGACGCTGCTGGGCTGGCGCGGAGCCTACCGGTGGTGCGGGCGAAAGACTGCGCAGGGGCGCAGGGGTGACGGCGGCTGGGCTCTGGTCGGCGCGCCCTCCTGGGATGACGGGCGCGGGCGCAAGGCTACGTTGCGCTGGTGCCGGGCCGACGGGTGCGGGCGCAGGGCTCTGCTGGGCTGGTGCAGCGCTGACCCGAATGGGCACAGGGCCAACCGAGGCGGCCACCGGGCCAAGCAGTGCACCCGCAATTGGAGGAGCAGAGGAGCTGTGAAGGGTCGGCTGCAGATCCGAGGCCACGGCCTTCGCAGGTTCCGAGGAAGCCTTGGACGCGGAGCCCATCCCTGCAACCATCATCTGCTCCTGAGGCGTCAGCGTGCATCTGGCCTGGTCCGAGAGCTGAAACAACGTCTCCAGAGCCGAGCGCAGGTCAGCCGCCGCTGCGCCGCCGGCGTCGACCCGACGCAGTAGATGGTCCAGGTGCACGGCGATGCCGCCAAACCCAGCTGAGGAAAGCCGCGGCTGAAGCTGCGTGCAGCGGACCCGAAGCGCGGAGGTGTTCGGTTGGGCCGGCCGCGTCCCCTGCGCGAACAGCTGACGCCAGCCCGCGAGACAGGCTCGGAGCTCCACCAGCACCTGGACCCTGTCCGGCCCAGGAGTTCTCCCAGCTTCAGGCACACTCATCGCGGATGATCGCCACGAGCCAGACTACCACACACCAGGCACCACGCCGCAGTTGGCCGGGGACTTCCCAGCGGAGCCTTCCGGCCCCGTGCGGTCGATGACACGCGGTGCTCGGCGGCACTTTGTTCGGCTCGACGCTTGTGGCACGACCCGGCGCGACCCGCACGCCTGGGGGGAGCGGTCGACGGCGCCCCATGAGAGGTTGACAAGTGGGCCGACCTGGCCGCAAATCGCCGGGCGGCCCTGCCAGAAATTGTTTGGCTGGGCGCGCGGTGCTGGAGTAAGGCAGTCCGAGGTTTGGGTTCGGGACCATGGGTCTGGTCAACAGGGAGCAGCTTCTCTCGCCCATTTCCGAGGGTGAGCCGTCAGGTGCGGATCTCGGGTATGACCCGGCATTCGCAGAGCTCGAGTCAGCGGTTCAGGGCAAGCCCGAGCAACGCATGGGTGACTCCGTCGTCGCGGGAAAGCCCCCGGACTGGTCCGTTGCGTTCGATCTCTCGGTCGGGCTCCTTCAGAGGACGCACGATTTGCGCGTGGCCGCTTACCTCGCGACCACCCTTCTGCACCGCAACGGCTTTGCTGGGTTTGGCGAGGGGCTGGCGCTGGTCAAGGACATGCTGGCCGAATTCTGGCCGACCGTGCACCCCGAGCTCGACCACGAGGAGGGCGA
Source organism: Polyangiaceae bacterium (assembly GCA_016929495.1). GTDB lineage: Bacteria > Myxococcota_A > Polyangia > Polyangiales > Polyangiaceae > JAFGIS01. Next base: position 22,170 of record JAFGIS010000449.1, read on the forward strand.
CGACCCCATCGAGCGCATCAATGCATTGGCCTCGCTCTGCACGCCGGCTCTTTTCACTTCGCTGCGTTCGACGCCCCTCGCTCGCACGCGTGCGCTCGGTGCCGTCACGCTGCAGGACACGCAAGCGCCTGCGCCTGCCTCCGAGGAGTCGGCCGAGGGCGGCGTCCAAGGGGTGAGCGCGGCGACGATCGACGCCATCTTTCGAGAGGTCGAGCTCGCAGAACTGGAAGCGACCACGCTGGCCGTACAGCAAGCGATGAGCTCCTTGGCTGGCATCGATGCCGTCTTCGAGGAGCATACCGGAAGTCGCGGCCCCGACTTGGCCCAGCTCGTGCAAGTATTGCGTGAGGTTTCACGCGTCCTGACTCCCCGCCTGGCGGCGCGCCAGGCAGACGCGAGCGGCACAGAGGCCGAGGTCCCGGGCCCCGATGGTGATGGGCAGGCCGCCGCGGCGCGTGGAGGCGCACTCAGCGGGGAGATCCGGTCCCGCGAGGACGTGGTCCGCGCGATAGACAAGGTCTGCGCGTACTATGCGCGCTACGAACCCACGAGCCCCTTGCCGCTCTTGCTCGAACGGTGCAAGCGGCTCGTCACCTCCAGTTTCCTCGACATCATTCGGGATCTCGTCCCAGACAGCTTGACCGAGGTCGAGCGGCTCGGGGGCATCAAGCCAGAGTGATGCCGGTGAGAAGCGCGAAGATGACCCAGCAACAACGGCCCCGACCTCCAAGCAGGGGCGGGCATGCGGCACCCTCGTAGGGTTGCCATTCAGGAGGACCCTTCATGAGCAGCCAGAAGTTCATCGCGCGTAACCGCGCCCCTCGCGTTCAGATCGAGTACGACGTCGAGCTCTACGGCGCGGAGAAGAAGGTGCAGCTCCCCTTCGTCATGGGGGTCCTGTCCGATCTCTCCGGCAACGCCGGCAAGGCGCAGCCGCCCATGGCAGAGCGGAAGTTCCTGGAGGTCTCCGCGGAGAACCTCGACGACCGACTGAAGGCCATGGAACCCGCCGTGAAAATGACGGTTCCGAACAAGCTCACCGGGGAAGGCGACATGAAGGTCGACCTCTCGTTCGAGAAGATGGACGACTTCAATCCTGCCGCGATCGCTCGCCAAGTTCCGGCGCTCCGCAAGCTCATGGAGGCGCGCATGCAGCTCGCGAACTTGATCACGTACATGGATGGCAAGACCGGCGCCGAGGATCTGGTTTCGAAGATCCTGAACGACAAGAACCTCCTGCAGTCGCTCGCCGCCACCGCCAAACCCGCAGAAGAAGAAGCCGCTCCCGCTCCCGAGGAAGACAAAGGGTAATCGACGATGTCCGACGCTACACAACAAGCCACACCCGAGGCGCAGGCGCTCGTCATCGAGGGCGATGATTTCGCCAGTCTGCTTCGCAAGGAATTCAAGCCGCAGACCGACCGGGCCCGGGAGGACGTCGAGTCCGCGGTGCTCACGCTCGCGCGCGAGGCGCTCGCCAGCTCGGTGACCGTCTCCACGGACGCGGCCGCGACGATCCAGAGCATCATCGCCGAGATCGACCGCCGCCTGAGCGCCCAGATCAACGAAATCATACACAACCCGGACTTCCAGAGTCTGGAAGGCTCGTGGCGGGGTCTTCACTACCTGGTCAACAACAGCGAGACCGACACGATGTTGAAGATCAGGGTGATGAACGTCTCCAAGAAGGATCTCCACAAGACGCTGAAGCGCTTCAAGGGTGCCCTGTGGGACCAGAGTCCCCTGTTCAAGAAGATCTACGAGGAGGAATACGGTCAGCTCGGAGGAGAACCGTATGCAACGCTCGTTGCCGACTACGCCTTCGATCACAGCCCCACGGACGTGGAAACCCTGGGGGAGCTGGCCAAGACCGCCGCCGCCGCGCACTGCCCGGTGATCACCTCGGCTGCGTCTACGCTGTTCCAGATGGAATCCTGGCAGGAGCTGGCGAACCCGCGTGACCTCGCAAAGATCTTCTCGACCCCGGAGTACGCGGCCTGGCGTTCGCTCCGCGAGTCGGATGAATCCCGCTATATCGGAATGGCGCTGCCGCGCTTCCTCGCTCGACGCCCGTACGGCGCAAAATCGGAGCCGGTCGAGGAGTTCGACTTCGAGGAAGACGCGGCTGGACCGGACGAGAAGAAGTACACATGGGCCAATGCGGCCTATGCCATGGCCGTGAACATCAACCGATCGTACAAGCTCTACGGTTGGTGCTCCCGCATCCGCGGGATCGAGTCGGGAGGCGCTGTGGAAGGTCTTCCAACGTACACCTTCCCCACGGACGACGGCGGCGTAGACATGACCTGCCCGACCGAGATCGGCATCAGTGATCGGCGCGAGGCCGAGCTGGCCAAATGCGGGTTCATGCCGCTGATTCACAAGAAGAACACGGACCTGGCGGCGTTCATTGGTGCTCAGTCACTGCACAAGCCAGCCGCCTACGACGATCCGGACGCGAGCGCGAACGCTCAGCTGGCGGCCCGCCTGCCGTATCTATTCGCCACCTGCCGCTTTGCCCACTACCTCAAGTGCATCGTACGCGACAAAGTGGGCTCCTTCAAGGATGCGGGCGACATGCAGCGCTGGCTGCAAGGTTGGATCATGCAGTACGTCGACGGCGCGCCGGACCACTCGAGCGAGGAGACGAAGTCCAAGCGACCTCTGGCCGCAGCCGAGGTGGTCGTGAAGGAGGATCCTTCCAACCCGGGCTACTACTCGTCCAACTTCTACCTCAAACCCCACTACCAGCTCGAGGGACTGACCGTTTCGTTGCGTTTGGTCTCGAAACTCCCATCCGCCAAGGGCGCATGATCGGGCAGGTCGGCTCGGCAAGCGCGTTCCGCTTCGCGACCCCTCGCCGCACGCTCGTCGCGCGCGAGGGGCCGCCCATGCGGGCTGACGAGGCGTGTGCATGGCCGAACTGACGCCCAAAGAGCGCCTGCAACCCTCCTTGCTGGACCGCCTCAGCGACGACGAGCCCGACAACACCAGAGAATCGAGAAACCGGCGCGTGCTCTCCCCTCAGCGGCTCCGCGAGAGCGTGCGTCGAGATTTGAGCTGGCTGCTGAACAACACTCGCTTCGGCGCCATCGAGGATCTCGCCGCGTATCCCGAGGTCGAACGCTCGACCCTGAACTACGGGGTGCCCGACCTGGCTGGCAAGACGAGTTCGACGGTCAACGTCCCGGAGCTCGAGAAAGCCATCCGAGCCGTCATCCTCGAGTTCGAACCGCGCCTCTTGCGCCAAACGGTCCAGATCAAGGTCGTGATGGACAAGGAGCAGATGAGCCACAATGCGCTGTCCTTCGTGATCGAGGCGGAGCTCTGGGCGCAGCCGCTGCCGCTCAGGGTCTTTCTCAAGACGGACGTCGACCTCGAGACCGGCAGCGTTACCGTTTCGGAGGCCACGCGTACGGATTGAGGCTCCGGCGGGGCCCCTGCCGTCCGCCGACGACACGACCACACAGGCTGACGCGGATCCATGGACCACCGGCTGCTTTCCTACTACAACCAGGAGCTGCAGTATCTTCGGCAGCTGGGCGGGGAGTTCGCTCGTCGGTTTCCCAAAATCGCGGGCAGGTTGGGACTCGAAGCCTTCACGTGCGCCGATCCCTACGTCGAACGCCTGCTGGAGAGCTTCGCCTTCCTCGCTGCGCGCATTCAGCTCAAGATCGATTCCGAGTTCCCGCGCTTCACGGAGCATCTGCTCTCGATCGCGTATCCGCACTACCTCGCGCCAACCCCTTCGGTAGCCGTCGTGAAGCTTGCGCCAAACTACAAGCAGGGGGTGCTGAACGACGGGTTCCACGTCCCTCGCGGCAGCGTGCTGCGCGGCAACCTCGGCAAGGACGAACAGACGGCATGTGAGTATCGCACCGCTCACGGCGTTTCGCTCTGGCCCATCGAGCTAGCGAGTGTGACGCATACGTCCTACGTGGGAGATCTCGGTGAGCTCTCGTTGCGCGGCAAGGCCCCATTGCGCGGCGCACTGCGCTTGCGCTTCCGCACGGCCAACGGGGTGCCGTTCTGCAAGCTGTCGATGAACGACATCGCCCTGTTCCTTTCGGGACCCGAGCAGATGTCGATGCGCATGTACGAGCTCATTTTCGGAGGAGCGCAAGCGCTCCTCGTGAGATCTCCCACGGGCGACGACGAACCCACGATCGTCGTGGATCAGCCCGTCCGCCCGCTGGGCTTCGAAGACGAGCAGGCGCTATTGCCGTATGGTCCGAGGTCGTTCCAGGGCTATCGGCTGCTGCACGAGTACTTCGCGATGCCGAGCCGGTTCCTGTTCGCCGAGCTGTCGGGGCTGTTGCCCGGGGTCGCTCGGTGCAAGGGCACGGAGCTCGAGGTGATCGTACTGCTCGATCGCCATGACTCGTCGATCGAAGCAGCCGTCACGCCGGCGCATTTCGAGCCTTTCTGTACTCCGGCCATCAACCTGTTCCCGAAGCGCGTCGACCGCATCCATCTGTCGAATCGCGCACACCAGTACCACGTCGTCCCCGACCGGACGCGACCGCGGGATTTCGAGGTGCATTCCTTGACCGAAGTCATCGGTCTCGGCACGCGCAACGAGATCCGGCGGGCTTTCCAGCCTTTCTACGCGTGCCGAGAGCGTTCCACCCAAGGCCAGTCCTTCTATACGGTCCATCGCGAAGCACGAGTCGCCAGCATGCGGGAAAAGCGTGTCGGCGCGCGCTCAAGCTATTCCGGCAGCGAGGTCTTCGTCGCCCTCGTCGACGGCAATCAAGGACCTTTCTATTCCGACCTGAGACAGCTGGCCGTCGATACGCTCTGCACCAACCGCGATCTTCCCCTGATGATGCCCGTCGGCGCCGGCGCAACGGATTTCTTCCTCGAGTCGGGCGCCCCGGTCGAGTCGATTCGCTGCATCGCGGGACCGTCGGAGCCTCGACCCTCCAGCGCCTGGGGCTCCACCAGCTGGCGTCTCGTGAGCCACCTCTTGCCCAACTATCTCTCCATCACGGATTCGAGCGATAGTCAGGGCGCTGCGGGTCTGCGGGAGATCCTGCATCTGTACGGCGACTTCGGCGCGTCGGAGATGCGACGTCAGGTGGACGGAGTGCGTTCGGTCACCAGCTCCGGAATCGTGAGGCGACTGCCTATCGTCGAGCGACTCGCGTTCGGACGGGGCATCGAGATCACGGTCGAATGCGACGAGACCGCCTTCGAGGGAGGCAGCGCGTTCTTGTTCGCGTCGGTCCTCGAGCGCTTCTTCGCCAAGTACGCATCCATCAATTCGTTCACGGCAACCGTGCTGCGCAGCATTCAGCGGGGCGAGCTCATGCGTTGGCCAGCCAGAATCGGCACGAGGACGGCTCGATGAGCTTCTTGGACGAGCTGGAGCGGACCCCGTGGGAATTCGACTTCCACGCGGCGATGCGTCAGCTGGAAGCCATCTACCGCAAGCTCCCCCGCTTTGGCGAGGCCGTGCGTCCGGAAGACGAGGGCATTCGGATCGGGCAGGAGCCGACGACCGCGTTTGGCCCGGCGGCTCTCTCTGGTTTCCAGAAGGCCACCGAGGGGAACCCCGCACAACTCACGGTCGCGTTCTTCGGGCTGTTCGGACCGAACGGCCCGCTTCCGCTGCACATCACCGAATATGCCCGTGAGCGCATCCGATATCTGGGCGATAGGACCTTCGCCGCTTTCGCGAACATCTTCAACCACCGCATGCTGGTTCTCTTCTACCGCGCGTGGGCGAAGGCGGAGGCCACAACCAGTCTCGATCGCCCCGAGAGCAGTCGCTTCGATGTCTATGTCGGCTCACTGCTCGGCATCGGCCTGTCGTCCTTGCGGGATCGCGGCCCCGTCCCGGACCGGGCCAAGCTGCAGTACGCTGGTTGGTACTCCAACCCGGTGCGCAGCGCAGAAGGACTTCGGGCCATACTCTCCGACTACTTCGAAGTCGACACGAACATCGAAGAGTTCCAGGGCGAGTGGCTCGAGGTGCCGGACGGTAGCCGGCTTGAGCTCGGTGGCGCTCCGGAGGTCAGCGCTCTCGGGCGAACGACCCTACTCGGAGCTCGTGCCTATTCGGCTCAACACAAGTTTCGTGTCACGCTCGGGCCCCTGACGCGTGAGGACTTCTCCCGGTTTCTGCCGGGCGAGGTGTCACTTACCCGCCTCGAGGACATGGTTCGCTCCTACGTGGGGGACGAGCTCGCGTGGGAGCTGCGCTTGCGCCTGCGCGCGGACGCCAGCACGCAGGTCAGGCTCGGGGGCGCAGAGCGCCTTTCGTACAACGCACGTGTCGGCAGCGGAGTCGCGCTGGCCGACCTTGTCATCGACCCCTCGACCCACCACACCCGGCGGATGGTGGCGTAGGATGATGGAGAAAGCGGCCGGGGGACACCAGGGAGCCTCGTATGTCAGAAATCAGTCGCGCAGCGCTGTTCGGGAAATTAAACCAAATTGGCTACAAGTCTATCGAGAGCGCCACCCTTTTCTGCAAGATGCGTGGCAACCCGTATGTGGAGCTTTCCCATTGGGTCTACCAGTTGCTCCAGCTAACCGACTCCGACCTGCTCCGCGTCCTGCGGCATGCCCAGGTCGATTCGGCGCGCCTGGCACGTGACGTGACCGAGTCTCTCGACCGATTGCCGCGCGGCGCCTCCTCGATCTCCGACCTCTCGGTGCACGTGGAAGAGTCGGTAGAACGGGGCTGGGTGTACGGCTCGCTGCTGTTCGGTGAGCAGCAGGTTCGCACTGGCCATCTCGTCATAGGATGGCTCAAGACGACCGCGCTCAAGAACGCGTTGTTCGCAATCTCTCGCGAGTTTCAGAAGATCAAGATCGATGACACGATCGAGAAGTTCCAGGCCCTGACGCGCGGCTCGCCGGAGGAGGGTCAGGCCCCCTCGACCGGTGCTGCGGCTTCCGGTGATGGGACCGCTGCGCCCGCCGCTCTCGGGAAACAGGAAGCGCTGGCGCGCTACACGGTCGACCTCACCGAACGGGCGCGCACGGGCGAGATGGATCCGATCGTGGGCCGGGACGAGGAGATCCGCCAGATCGTGCAGATACTGCTGCGCAGGCGGCAGAACAACCCGATCCTGACCGGTGAAGCCGGCGTTGGAAAGACAGCCGTGGCAGAAGGTTTCGCGCAACGCATCGTCAAAGGTGATGTGCCGCCTGCCCTGAAGGATGTCAGCCTGCGCACGCTCGACATCGGCCTGTTGCAGGCGGGGGCCAGCATGAAAGGCGAGTTCGAAGGGCGTTTGCGTCAGGTGATCGACGAGGTCCATGCGTCACCCAAGCCGATCATCCTGTTCGTCGATGAAGCGCACACGCTCATCGGGGCGGGCGGGTCGCAGGGTACGGGTGACGCCGCCAACCTGCTGAAGCCCGCGCTGGCGCGCGGCACGCTCCGAACCATCGCGGCGACCACGTGGTCCGAGTACAAGAAGTACATCGAGAGCGACCCCGCTCTCACCCGGCGTTTCCAGACGGTACAGGTGGCCGAGCCCACCGAGGCGCGCGCGATACTCATGATGCGGAGCATCGCTACGATGCTCGAGGGACATCACAAAGTCCAGGTGCTCGACGAGGCGCTCGAAGCAGCCGTCAAGCTCTCCAAGCGCTACATCCCCGATCGACAGTTGCCCGACAAATCGGTGAGCCTGCTCGACACGGCGTGCGCCCGCGTCGCCGTGAGCCAGCACGCGGTGCCGCCCGAGGTCGAGGACAGTCGGCGGCGCATCGAATCGCTCCAGGTCGAGCGCGACATCATCGCTCGCGAGCGCAGCATCGGCGTCGATGTCGACGAGCGGTCGGCCGAGGTAGAGAGCGCCCTAGGGTCGGAAACGGCGCGGCTGGCAGAGCTCGAGAAGCGATGGGAAACGGAGAAGGCCGCGGTCGACAAGATCCTGGCGGCGCGAGCGCGCCTGCGAAAGGCTAGTCTCGCGGCGGAGCCGGTGGACCCCGCAGGCGAGCCGACGAAGGGCGAGGCCCGGACACCAGAGCAGCCGAACACGGCGGAGCAGCAAGCGCCGTCGGAAACCGTCGATGTCGAGGCCGAGATCGCCTCCTTGAAGGCGCTCGAAGCGACGCTTGCCGAGTTGCAGGGCGACGAACCGTTGATCCACTCGACGGTCGACGCGACGGCCATCGCGAAAGTGGTGGCAGACTGGACGGGGATCCCGACGGGAAGGATGGTCAAGGACGAGATCGAGGGCGTTCTGAGACTTGCGGATCAGCTTGGACGCCGTGTGCTCGGGCAGGATCACGCGCTCGAGGCCATTGCCCGACGCATTCAGACGGCCAGAGCGGGGCTCGAGAATCCAAACAAGCCGATCGGCGTCTTCATGCTCACCGGTCCTTCGGGCACCGGCAAAACGGAGACGGCGTTGGCGCTCGGCGAGGCGCTCTACGGTGGCGAGAACAGCGTCATCACGATCAACATGAGCGAGTTTCAGGAGTCCCACACCGTTTCGACGCTCAAGGGAGCCCCGCCGGGGTACGTCGGCTACGGCGAGGGCGGAGTGCTCACCGAGGCCGTGCGGCGTCGGCCGTACAGCGTGGTTCTGCTCGACGAGGTCGAGAAGGCCCATCCGGATGTGCACGAAATCTTCTTCCAGGTGTTCGACAAGGGCTGGATGGAGGATGGCGAGGGCACGCGCATCGACTTCCGAAACACCGTCATTTTGCTCACGTCCAACGTCGGCACCGAAGTCATCATGCGGGCATGCTCCGGACCCGAACGACCGGACCCCTCGAGCGTTTCGGAAGCAATGCGCAAACCGCTGCTCGAGGCCTTCCCGGCAGCCCTGCTCGGCCGTGTCGTCACGATCCCGTTCTACCCGTTGAGCGACGAAATGATCGGCAACATCGTACGTTTGCAGCTCGGCCGCATCGAGCAGCGCGTCACCGAGCGCTACTCGGTCCCGTTCACCTATGCTCCGTCGGTGGTCGAACTCGTCACGAGTCGCTGCAACGAGGTGGAAAGCGGGGGCCGCATGATCGACGCGGTCCTCACCAACACATTGCTGCCCGAAGTCAGCCGTGAGCTCTTGCTGCGCACGCTCGAGAACAAGCCAGTCCAGCGCATCTCCGTCGATGTCGCGGACTCCCAGTTCACGTACGCTTTCGACTGAGACCGGCGCTCGCGTCCTGTCTCCGTTGTTCGCTGGAGAATTCGACGACCGGCCCTCGGTCCGCGTGGGCCGAGGGCGCACCCCCGTCGGCGGTCAATCGGAAGCCAACCACGGACCTGATAGGGTCGTCGGCGGATCGTGGATCGACTGGAATCGCAGCAGTCGGACCCTGTCCTGGCCGCGTACGGCCTGCAAGACCATCAGGCCTCGCGTCGAGAGCTGCTCGGCGTTGGCAGACGACAACCATGCTTCGGCGCAGGGAGCCTGCACGGTCTCCCCGTCCTCGTTTCGATACACGTGGACGGGCAGGCCAGCGATATCGAGCTCATCCCCAGGTGAGAGGTTCCATCCCGATCGAATGAACGACATACCCAGCAGCGCCGCGCAAGCCAACGCCGAGTTGCCCCAAAGGCACTGTGAATAGTCGGACGGGACTGCCAGCTCCTCGAACTCGAACGGCTCGATGGGATCGGTCTTCGGCCCGTACGGCAGCCGCAGCAGGAATCCAGGGACCGCGACGCCCAGGTGCGATGCCTCCGGACGTGATCGGAGCTCGGCCCAGGCGCGCGATGCCCCGTCCCCACTTGCGTTCGCAACAGCAGACCATCGTGCGCCGGTGACGAACGCCGCCCCGGCGCGCTCGCTCGCACTCGCCAAGCGGCCGAGAAGCTCGACGTCCTCATCCGACATCTCGAACTCGTAGTCGCCCACGATGATCCCCCACGGAGCATCCCCGAGTTGCGGAACGGCGGCGCCGGTGAGCAGCGCCTCCAGAGCAGCACCGTCCGAGCTGCCGGTCCATTGTGCAGCGAGCTCGGACTTCGACAGGTCCAGTATGAAAAGCTGGATGTCCTCCGTCTCGCACAGCTGGTTGCACGTCCAGACCAGGCCACGCCAGGTTGCCTCCAACGCCGTGAAGTGCGCGTCGTGCAATACCGCCCGCATCAGCGCGGAAATGGCCTCATCGACGGCACGCTGTGCTTGTGCGAGCTCGGCCGACGGGGGCGCGGCGACCTGCGCCGGCACCAACGGTCCTACGAACGCATCGACCATGCGCGCTGCGTTGCTCTGTGGCTTCGCCGGCTCGGTCGACGGCCGCCCGAGCAGCCGCGTCAACGCGTCGCGCTCGGACTCGTCCGGCTCGCGAGCTGGCGCCTCGACCGGCGCTGCGGCGGTAGCATCCGCGGCAGCGCGACCGCGGATCCTCGACAATGCTTCCGCAGCTCGCGCTGGATCCTTCAGCTCTCGCCGCAAGCTGCGGAAGGAAGCGAACAGATCCAGCCGCTCGTAGAGCTCGTTCGGATGGAAGTCCTCCATCTGCTCGAAGCGCATGCTCAGGGTTCGGCCCTGCCCCAACTCGAGCTCCAGTTGCGGAGCGACTGCCCGGAGCGCGGCATCGATATCCGCCGGGTCGACGCGCCGAGGTCGAACGCGGACGATTGTGTCACCCGTCCGACCGGTGCGCCCGGCGAAGTCGCCGAGTATCAGCACTCGCAGCGGCTGGTCGGGGTCTTTCCGGGCGGCGTGGCTCCGCTTGGCAAACGTGAAGTTCATCTCGATGCCGGTGCGCGACGGTTTCGTGGGCATGGTTCCTGTCCTGCAGATCCCTTCGCCATCCGAGTACCACCGGGCTCGTCGCGGCACAAGGCAGAGCCCGGAGCGCATGGCGGCCCCACCCGGTTGGATTCCGAAGTCGCCTGCCCTGGTGCGTCGCCGGTCGAGTTCTTGCAGGGGAAGCGGACTGCTGGGACAATACGTACCCCTGTCTGCATGGCACCCTCCGGCATGACCCAAGGTGGTGCGCGCACCCGGCTCAGCCCCGCCGATTCGCGGGTGCTCCGCTCACATGTGCCAAGAGCCCAGGTTCGACCTCTCTATTGGTGCTGTGCCGAAGCCCTGAACCTGGCTGTCAGCCTGCCGCAGCTATCCAACCTGCCAGCCCCTGCCGAGCTGCGTCAGCGCGTCGTGACCGTGCTCGACAACATGGTCGGCAGGGGCAGAGCGGCCGGCATCTCCGACGCCGATCTGGCCGAGGCGCGGTACGCGCTGGTGGCTTTCATCGACGAACAAGTGCTCAAGTCCAACTGGCCAGGACGCGCCGAGTGGATGGGTCAACCGCTGCAACTGGACCTCTACCGTGAGTACACGGCAGGAGAGAACTTCTTCAATCGAATGAGGAACCTTCTCCAACAGGGAGGCTGTACGGCGGCTCTCGAAGTGTACTACCTCTGCTTGGTGCTCGGGTTCCGAGGCGCATACGGAGTCAGTGGAGACAACCGCGCGCTTGCCAGCTTCCGCGATGCAGCCCGGCAGCGTGTCGTCGAGGCGTGGCCCGCGGGAACGAAGCTCGGACCACGCGCCGAACCTCCCGACCGCTTGGGGAAGACCCGGAGCAGTCATGCTCCACTGATAGCCGTGGTCGTGGGCACCGTGCTCGTCGTTCTGTTCGTCGTGATCGGACTCGAGCGTCTGCTGAAGGCGAACATCGACGAGTCGCTCGACATCATGGCCGACAAGGCCGTGGCGCCCGCTTCGGCTTCCTCGGGTTCGGCGTCGAGTTTGCCGATGGCCTCGGCTCGGTCGCTGGGGTCGGTCCGTACCGCAACGGCTCCTGCTGCAGGGGCCGTCATCCGCGCGAGCGGCCCCCCCTCGGAGGTCCCGGCGCCCGGGAAGTCGACTCGTCCGCCGGCCGACGTGGGGCCCTCCTCCCAGCGTGCGGCGCTCGTAGGATCGGCACCGCCAGGCTCGCTCAAGAGCTACCCGCAGAATGTCGCGAACAGACCGGTACCCAGGATCGGCAATGAGCCGTGGTTGATTTCCGAACCCTGGCGCGCACAGCACGAGCGCCAACTGGCGGCCCCGAATCGCAGCCGAGCCAAGCTCGTGTTCCTGGGCGACTCGATCACGGCGGGCTGGGTTTCGGTGTCTGCGTACCGTGACCATTTCCGCAAGTACTCCCCGCTGAACCTCGGAATAGCCGGCGACCACACGCAGAATCTGTTGTGGCGCATCGAACAAGGGACTCTCGATTCCCTCCATCCCGAGCTCGTCGTCATTCTCATCGGCGTCAACAACCTCGGGGGCGGTTTCACACCCGAGCAGACTGCGGGAGGTGTCGGTGCCGTCGTGCGCGCGGTCCGGAAGCGTCTTGCCGACACGCCCGTGCTTCTGCTGGCGATCTTGCCCGCCGGGCACAGCCCAACGGATCGGCTTCGCCAGAAGGTGGTCGACACGAATCGCCTCATCAAGAGCCTGGCGGAACCAGGACGCGTGACCTTCGCGGACATAGGCTCCGTTCTGCTCGAGCCCGACAGAACCATCACCAAGGCGACGTTGCGGGACTATCTGCACCCGACCGCCGACGGCTACGAACGCCTGAGCACAGCGCTCGAGCCGATTGTGCAGCGACTCATGGGCGGCGGCGCTGGGTCGTCCGCGCCAGCGGAGCCGACGGTGAGCCCGACGCGGTAGCGTCGGAGACCAGAAGGGCTCGGGGTCGCAGGCTCTCGCGGTCCGACGAGGGTCGGGGCCGCCGGCCAATTGGCCCGCGCATCTGGACTTGTGTTCAGGTGCGGGTTCTGCTACGCGCAGTCATGCACACAGCGCTGCGGAGGCATCGCTAGTGGCCAAGGCTCCATTCTTTGCCGATCTTCTGGATGCCGAGCTCGGCTGGGACCGCAGCCGGCCCAATCGTGCGATGCGGCGAGCATGGGGACTGCGCCGCGAGCCGGCCCGGACCTTCGAGGTCAGGCCCGCCAACAAGGGCGCCAGCAAGGGTCGGCAGCCCACGACCGCGCGATCGGGCTCGAAGCCACCCAAGGCAGCGAACCACAGAACGTCCGCGCATCCGGAGCGTGTCAAGGGGCCATCCCCCGCAAAGGAGGAGCCGGGCCAGTCGCGCATCCCGTCAGCCAAGCCCGATCTCACGCCGCAAGGGGCGTCTCTCGTGGCGAGCCTGCCGCCTGCTCCAGCTCTGTGCACGCCGGAGCCTGTTTTCGAGTGGTCCGCGTCACCGCTCGACGTCGGCGTCCTCGACGCGCAAGGGTCTGTTCGCGGTGCCGCACTCGCCCTGAGCGCAGCCGAGCTCCGATCGATGACGCGATTCGACGAGCTGTTGTGCCTGCCGACCGTCAGCGGTGTGGTGCCCTACGACTACCAGATCGATACCGTACGGCGGGTGCTGCGCTCTCTGGGGGGTCGCGCGCTCTTGGCTGACGAGGTCGGGCTCGGCAAGACCGTCGAGGCACTGCTGGTCTTGGCTGAGTATCGTCTTCGCCGCCAGGTGCGAAAGACCCTGATTCTGGTGCCGCCCGCGCTCATCGAGCACTGGCAGAGCGAACTCTCTTCCAAGGCCGGCATCGTCGCCCGCACCTCCTCGGGGCCCGAACTCGCGCGGGATGCCGATGCGTTCTGGGGTGACGACGGAGTGGTGATCGCGTCGCTCGCCCTGGCGAGAGGGTCCGCCCATCTGCCCAGGGTGACCGCCACCGAGTGGGATCTGGTGATCGTGGACGAGGCACATCACCTGAAGAATCGTGCCACCGCCGGCTATCGGCTGGTCAATGGTCTGAGCACGCGCTTTCTGCTCCTGCTCACGGCGACGCCCATCGAAACCGAGCTCGAAGAGATCTATAGCCTGGTCACGTTGCTTCGCCCCGGGCAGTTCGCGACGCCAGGCGCATTCCGCAAGCAGTTCGTCAACGGCGCTGACCCGACTTCGCCTCGGAACCGACAGCAGCTCAAGAGTCTGCTGTCCGAGGTCATGGTCCGCAACACGCGCGCAGGCTCCGGGCTTTCGCTGCCGCCTCGGTTCGTGACCACCGTCACGCTCGATCCCACACCCGGAGAGGCCGCTTTCTACCAGGCCGTGGTGGCGCTGCTTCGTGACTTCGCCAGCCAACAGGGCTCGCGGCTGGTCGCGTCCACGCTGTTGCTGCAGGCCGGGTCCAGTTTGCAGGCCGCGCTCGGCACGCTCGACACCGTGCTCAGCGGCGAGAAGCACAGCCCGGAGTTCCGTGCGGCCTGCGCCCGTGTGGCAGAGTTCGGGGCTGGCGAGTGCCAGCGGCTGCGCTCGCCGCCTCGTCCGGGCTCCTCCCCGGTCGCCGGAGGGCTCGGCAAGGTCAGCGCGCTGCTCGAGATCTTGAAAGCGCACCAGCAGCAAGCCCTGGTGTTCACCCGCTACCGGAGGAGCCTACAGTGGCTGGGCAACAAGCTCAGCGCGGCCGGAGTTCATCACGTGATGTTCCACGGTGGGCTCGGCGCCACTGCGAAACAGTCGGCGCTCGAGCAATTCCGCGCTGGCGCGCCCGTGCTGCTGGCCACCGAAGTGGGGGGCGAAGGGCAGAACCTCCAGTTCTGTTCGTTGCTCGTGAACTTCGACCTGCCGTGGAATCCGATGCTGATCGAGCAGAGGATTGGCCGCTTGCACCGCATGGGGCAGGAGCACGAGGTTCGCGTGTATAACCTCGCAGCTCGCGGTACGGCCGAGGAGCGCGTGCTCGACGTGCTCGACCGGCGGTTGCACCTGTTCGAGCTCGTGGTGGGGGAGATGGACATGGTGCTGGGCAACCTGGCCGACGAACGCGACCTCGAGGACCGCATCCTCGACCTGTATGCTCGGAGCGCCAGCGACTGCGAGCTCGATTCTGGGTTCGACCGTATCGCGGAGGAGCTCGCCCGCGCGAGGCAACTCTACGACCGCACGCGAGCGTTCGATGCCGCCCTGTTCCGGGAGGACTATGCCTCTTGAGCTGGGGGCCGCCTCAGGTACCCGGGAGCTGCCGGTGCATCCGACCAGCGATCCGCTCGGGTTCACGCTCGCCATGCTGACCGCGCGCGGCGCGCTGGTCGAGCCGGGCACCCCTACCGCCATGGCGGTGCTTCCACCCGAGCTCGCTTCCGACCTCGGGTTGCCGGAAGACTGCACGCTGGGCCTCGATGGGTCCGAGACCGTCGTACCCTGCGGGCTGGGTTCGTCGCTGCTCGAACGGCTCGTGGAGCAGGCGTGCGCGGGGCTGGCCGTGGCTCACACGGCCCTCGAACTCGAGCCCCCTCGTCCAGGGCGCGCGCTCTCGCTCGGAGAGGCGTTCGTGGTCCGCAATGGCGTGACCGACCTCGTCGAGTGTCTGCCCGGCAGCGCGGACTACCTCCTGTTGGCGGCGAGCTGGGTCGCCGAGGCCGATGATCAATTCGAGGGGCTGGCTTTCGGGGCCGTCTGCGCAGTGGACGGCGGTCAGCCCGACCCCGAGCTCGAAGGGGCTCTGGTATCCGCGCTGCGGACAGCCGGCGGGCCCGGGCGCGCCGCAGCCGTGGCGGCGGGCGCCTCCACGGGCGAAGCCGTCAGTGCTCGCACCTTCGAGCGCCTGTGCGGTCTGGTCGCCGGGCGCGCCCGGGGGTCTGTGGAGCCGCTCGGCACCGGTGTGGCGCGACGCCACGCACGCGAGCACGCGCGGATCGCCGAGTACTTCGAGGCCATGATCGCCGAGCTCGCGGGACGCAGGCGCAGGCTCGACCCCGAGACCCTCGCATCGCGCATGATGGCCGTCGTTGCCGATCGCGACGGCAAGCTCCGCGATCTGCGCCAACGCTTTGCGCTCAAGGTTCGTTTGAGCCCGGTGGCTCTTGCGAAGATCAGGGTGCCCTGTATCACCGCCAAGGTGCGCGTGCGTCGCCGACAGCTCGAACGCGTGGTCGTGCTCCGCCTTCCCGCGCTCGCGCACCATTTCGACCGGCTCGCCTGCGACGCGTGCGAGGGTTTCACCGAGCGCCCGGCGGTCTGCGACCAGCGCGTGCACCTGCTCTGTGAGCGATGTGCTCCTGAAGCGCGGGGGCGGCTGTGTTGCCCTGCTTGCGGATAGCTCGATTCGAAGAGGGTGCGCCAGGAGCACGCTCCAGACCCAGAATCGGCGCACCAGCCGCGATTTTGTCGGGTGAAGCCGCAGCCGCAGCCGCGCGCAACGCTCCTGGACCGCAGCCCACGCGTCGACGAGCCGCGAGCGATCGTGTGAAAAAACGAGCAGATCGTCCGAATAGCGCACGAAGCTGCCCAGACCCAGGTGACTGGCGAGCAGATGATCCACAGGCGTCAGCATCGCGTTGGCCCACACCTGCGAGGTCAGATTCCCGATCGGAAGGCCATGCGGCCTCGTCAGCGGCTCGAACAGAGTATCGCCCGGAAAATGAAAGGCCACGCGCTCCACTCGCGTCTCGGCAGCGAGAACGCGCCGCACCAGCCACGCGAGCTCACCGGGACAGCGCGGCAACAACAGCTCTAGCAACCGTTCGTGGTCGATGCTCGGGAAGAACTTCCTGATATCGAGCCTGAGCAGCCATTCGTGCCTGAGAAAGAGCTCTACGGCCCGTCTGAGCGCTCGGTGGCTGCCCTTGCCCACGCGGCACGCGTAGGACTGCGGAACGAACCAGCGCTCGAGCGCCGGCAGCATCGCCTCGATCAAGGCATGCTGCACCACCCGGTCTCGAAAAGGCAGCGCGGTGATCGGCCTCGGCTTGGGCTCGTGGATCTGAAAGCAGCGCGCTCGGCCCGGCCAGTAGCTGCGGCGCGCCAGCGCCTCGCTCAGCGCTGCCAACGGTACGGCCGGATCGAGCATGAAACGCGCCACCTCGGGCCGTCGGCGCTTGCCCCGCGCCGCGCGCTCGGCCATGCCGAAGAGGCTCGGGAGCCCTGCGGGGAGCAAGTCGAGAGCCGGCGCGCGCGAGAGGCTCAAGGCGGGTCGCGTCTTGTCCAGATGCCCAACGTTCCGGGCACTAGATCGGCTCACGCCGCCCGCAACAGCGAACTGCGGTTGAACAAGACCCGAAGAGGATCCTTTTCGCGAGATGCCACCACCCACGCGCCCAGCCCGGCGCGGAACAAGATGTCCATACGTGGCTTCTTCCCTGCAAGAAGCTCGCGGATCACTAGCCGGAAGGCGTGGAACCAGGCGCGGTCCGAAGGATACAGAGGTGGGAAGCTCATGCCCAGGGTGGCCGCATCCAAGGCCCGCTCCAGCCAGACCCGCTCGCCGCGTTCGAGGCCCCACCGGGTCGCTCCTGCCGCGAAACCAAAGCAGAGGTCCGCATTGCCGTCTGCGAGGATATCTCTGTAGGCAACCTCGAGCACAGCGCTCGCCTGCTCGGGGTCTGCCTGCGTGACCAAGTCGAGCTCTGCCTGCCGGATGGCAGTATCCTCGGGGTCGAGCCTTCTTGCTCGTTGGATCGCGTCCCAGCACGCTCTGACATTCCCGTTGGTACGCTGGACCGATGCCAGGCTACTCCAGAATCTAGGATCTCCAGGAAATGCGCTGAGCAGAATACCGAGCTCTCGAGCTTGCTCTGGAGCCTTGCCCCGCTCCATTGCCGACGCCGTCTTGGGTGTGTGTTTCAGGACTCGTTGATACGACCGGAGAAAGGAGCCGAACTTGCCGTCCAGGCGAGCACGGATCGCGCGAGCCTCTGTTTCGGGCAATGGCTCGCTGGCTTCGAGCACGCGACCCCATGCCCACTCGAGCACCGCCGACGGATCCAAGGCGTCGATCAGGCACCCACAGACTTCGACCGCGGAACGAAGACGGTCCTCGGGCGTTGGGGCCTCCGTCGCCTCCAGCGCTCGGCGTTCCGCACGAGCGGCCGCGTGGAAGAGCACGCTGGCCTCGAACAGGGCTTCGGTTCCTCCTTCGGCAAGGCGCGCCGCCGCCGCCACCTTGAAGTGCCCGCTTTCGACCAGGATGAGGCGGCGGGTATCCGGGATCATGGTTCGACCTGTGCCCACAGCGAAACGGCGGGCGTCGCGCACCAGAGCGACACGTAAGCCTCCACCAGGTCCGGTCGTGCCGCAAGGTCTTGCCTCTTGCCCGTAGCCCCCGGACGACCTTCCAGGATCAGCCTCAGGGCGTGAAGGCCACCTTTGGAGCGCCCGGCGACCTCCACCCCTCTGACCGCCCCGGGCGTGTCGTCCAGAAGGATGTCCGGTGCGACCCAGCGGCTCCAGCCGACCGCGCGGCGGCCGGGCAACAGCACGCTCGTCGCGCACAGCGCCAGAGCCGCACCCTGACGCCGGTGGTCAGCCCGGCGGTTTGTCCGGAACTGCGCCGCCGTAGCCAGCAAGAGCAAGCATCTGGGACTTGCGCCATTCATCGCGAACCTCGAGGCGGTCGACCCATTGCTCGACATACGCCACATCCAGATGCTCGCCCTGGATTCGGACGATGCTCGCCGCGTCTTCGAGCTGCCTTTCAGAACGGCCTTGCTTGGCCCACTCCAGCTTGGCGAGCACGACGTCCTCGGCCGAGGCAAGGTAGATGCCCACTCCGCCGACATCCCGGCGGGTCCTCCGTTCGAACTCCGTGACACTGAAGGCTCGCGCTTTGCGGCAGATGAGATCAATCTTCCACCCTGACGCAAAGTCCACGACATTGAAGAGCGACTCTCGACCGTACGCGTCGAGCGCTGCCTCTCGGCTGACGTAGTACTTGTCGTCGGGCAGAAGACGCAACAACCGGTTCAGCGTGCCGAGCGTCGGCGAGATCACGATGTCGATAGCCTGCGTCGCCCGAGGCGCGCCGTGGAAACCACTGGCGAACGAGCCCGTCAGCATGTACGGGACGCCCGCCGCTTCGAGCAGCGAGGCAAACCTATGGACGACGCCCTCGGGGGACTCTGCGGAAGCCATAGAGCTCCATCAGCAGTTGGTCCAGCACACCGCGTTCGTCGAGCTCAGGGTGCGCTCTGCGGATCCTGGTGAGCGCGAGCTCTCTCAGACTCTGACTCATCAGGCATGCCGTTCGGAATCGCTCTTCACCACCCAACCGGCGTTGAGCCTCGGTCTGAGCCCGCATGGCCTCTGGAGACGTATCGAGCGGCACCCGTAGATGCTAGCAGAATGCCCGCGACAATCGAACGACTCGGACGAAGCTCTTTGTCCGCGGCGCTGCTGCGGGCGACAACCGCCGATTGCGTGGCTGTTTGGTGAGGCTCGTCCCTGCACCCGATTCGGACGACCGCTCGTAGCCAAGACCGGAAGGTCCCACCCAGGTCTCGTTCGTATCGAGCCTCGCGACGCGGCCCGCCGCGCAACAGGTTGCGGCGACGGGTCATCGAGCAGCCCTCCCGTTCGAGATGATCCTCGACAGCATCCGCACTCCCCAAGGCCCTCCGGCCGACGCGCAACACAAGGCAAAACGTCCCATCCAGCTACATCTGCCACGCGTCTCATGCACTGGACGGCAGGTCTGCCGGGGGGCACTCCGTTTGGGTCTGGTGTATACACGACCTGGTGATCGGCGAACGTCGCTCGGGCGCCGACGACCGGGTGGCTCGACTGGCCGCGGTGGTCGGCTGCTTGCTCGCTGCCGTGGCAGTGGGAGGCGGCGCGGTGCGCGATGGGCTGTTCTTGACGATACTTCGTGCCGAACATCTGCCCGAGGTCATGCTGGCGAGCTCTGCGCTGTGCCTGGCGAGCGCTGGACTGGCGCTGCGCCTCGTGGCTCGCCACGGCCTCGGCAACGTGCTGTCGCTGGTCGCTGCCCTGGGCGGCGGGGCCTTTGCGGTCGAGTGCCTCCTGGTCGGGGCCTATCCGCGCGCCGTGGCGTGGGCGGTCTACCTGCACGTCGTTCTGCTCGGCTCGATCCCCTTTGTGGGATGTTCCGCGGTCTTGAACGGACTCGGCCGGGAAAACGGCCGCCGAGGCCTTTGGCTCGCCACGGCCGGCGTGGTACTCGGCAGCGCGGCTGGCGCCCTGCTCGTCGAGAGAGCCACGGCCTGGCTCGGCGCCAGGGTGGCCCTTTTGGTCTTGGCCCTCCTGTGTGCGGCGCTAGCGGCGATCACTCGACGGTTTCCGCAGCTCGGCGCTTCGGACGCGTCCGACGGATGGGGCATCTCGGAGCTACGGCGGTCGCGCTGTCTGCGCATTCTGGCGGTGCTCGGCGCGCTCGTCGGCGTCGCCTCACTCTGCGCGGACTACGTGCTCAAGCTCGAGGCTTCGCGCACGTTCGGGTCGCTCCACTCGTTGGTCGCGTTCTTCGCGCTGTTCTATGTGACAACCGTGGTCGTGGGATTCTCGATGAACGCCTGGCTGCCGCGGCCGGCCCTGGAGCGGTTCGGCATCGGTGCCACCCTGGCCACCCTGCCCGCCGTGCTGTTGCTGGCCGGGGTTTTCGCGCTCGGCTTGACGCGCCTATGGACGTGCGCGTTGCTCAAGGGCACGCAGATCGTGCTCGATACCTCGCTTTTCCGGGCTGCACGCGAACAGCTCGTCGCCCACTTCGGACCGGAAGCGGACCGGCATGGCGGTTGGGCCGCGGGTGGCAGCCCTGTGCACGCCGGGGAGGTAGCGGCGGGGGCTCTGCTGCTCGGGTTCGTCGCGCTCGCTGCTCGCCTGCCCACCACGGTGCTCGTCGGCGTGGTCACGTTCTGTGCGGCTGTCGGCCTCTGGGCGAGCTATCGTGTGAGCCAGCGCTACGTGGCCGAGCTCCGAGCCAACTTGCGCGCGGGCAGCGTACGCATCGAGCCGCACGAGGTCGCTGACGCAACGACTCGTGGACTGCTCGCTGAGGCGATGAGCTCGTCGGAGAGGGAACAAATGCTCGCCGAGCTCAGGCGCTTGCGCCGGTCCCGGGTGGGCGTGATGGAGCCTCCGCCCACGCCTTCGCAGCCCCCTGAGAGCCGCCACCCGGGCGACTCGGCGCTACTCGATACGCTCGGTGAGCTCACCGCGGCCGAGCCGTCCAGAGTGCTCGCCGCACTGCAGAACGGTTCCCTCGACACGCGCGCGCTGCCCCAGGTCATTGCGCTGCTCGCGAATGATCGCATGTGGGACGCGGCGGCCGGGGCGCTGCGCCGATGCGCGTCGACCGCCGCCGGCCAGCTCAGCGACGCGCTGCTCGATCCGCGTCAGCCCTTTGCCGTGCGGCGCCGCATTCCGCGGCTGCTCGGCGAGGTGAAGAGCAGCCGGGTCGTGGCTGCGCTAGTCGAAGCGCTCAACGACGAGGAGCTGGAAGTACGTCGACGCAGTGGCAGGGCACTGCACCAGATCGCGGTAGTACGTCCTGAGCTGCGTCCCGAGCCCTGGGTGGTCCACGAGGCGGCCATGCGTGAGATCGAGCTCCTGCCGCAGCCCGAGGCGCAGACGGCGGCGGATCCCTCGGCCCAACGACGAGCGCGCGCACAGCTCAGACACGTTTTGACGCTGGCCGGCCTCGGTGGGGAGCCCGAAGCGTTCGAGCTCGTAGCCCACGCGCTCGAATCCGAAGATGAGAATGCTCACGCGACGGCCGTGCAATACCTCGACAGCGTCTTGCCGGCACACCTGCGCAAGCTGATGTCGCACCTGGGCCAGACTGCGGTCGATGGCGGAGCGAGCCGCTCGCGCCAGGAGCTGCTCGAGGAGCTCTCTCGACTCGGGACCGCCTCGACCGACGTGGAGGAGAGCCTTCCGCCTCCTGCCGCCGAGTAGCGCCCCGAGCCCGAGAAAGAGGTGGGGGGGGCGAGACCCCCCCGGCCTCGAAAAGGGGCCACCCATGGTACTTGGCAGCGCTTCGGTGTACAAGCGGGCAGACAATGGGCTCGCTTGGAGGAACCATGGAACCTCGACTCGGAAGGACTCTGGCTGTGTTCGTCTCTTCGCTCGCGGTCGCCGGTTGCGCCGCGAGTGTGGGGTTCTTGCGCGACTCTGTGACACAAGTCCAGGTCAAGCACGCCAACTTCAGAATCGTCAAGACGGGGGTGACGGCTACGGCAGACACGGGCAAGGCTCTGTGTCTGTTTCCGACGGATGACGCTCAGGTGTACCGGCGTCTGATGGAGAACCTGCACGCGTCCGCCAAGCTCGGCCCCAACCAGATGCTGGTGAACCTCCGTGAAGACATCAAGATGACGTTCTACTTCGTCTTCTACTGCTCCGAGCAGCACACGCTCAGCGCGGACGTCGTCGAGTTCGTCCCGGAGGGAACCGCCACGGCGCTGCCACCGGCTCCCCCGCCGCCGACGGCGATGCCGAGCGCACCACCCCCCGCACCGGCCGCTCCTACCGGAGTAGCCGGGCAGCTACCAGATCCGGCAAACGCGCCACCGCAGAATCCCGCAGTCGCTCCGGCTGCCGAGAAGCGTTGACGCGGGGCCCGTTGGTGGCGGAAGCGAGATCGAGTTCTCGCTTCGGGCACTACTCCTCCGGCACGACCGCGCTCTCGGTCTCTTCAGCCGCAGCAGTGGACTCGGGGCCCGGCGTGTGGCGCTTGAGCGCCAGGTTGTCGAGCAGCTGACTCGCGTGTTCGGCAACGACCGCGAGCGGAGCCCCAGGAGGGAGACCGGCACTGGACTGACCGTTGTCGGCATAGACGACAGCAACCACCTGCTGGTTGACGACAAGAGGAACCAGGTAGGCCTCGGCCCGCACCGGCGTTTCGATCATCGCGAACAGCTGGGTGAGCGAGCTGTCCTCATCGGCCAGGGTGCACCGGAGCAACCGCTTCTCCTTGAGGACCTGGCGTAGAACCGTCTCTGTTCCGAGCAGTAGCTGATTGCGCGACGCCTGGGTCCCCGCACGCTCGCGCCCGACCACGCCGAACATGCCCTGGATCCAGGCGACGTCCGTGTCGGGATCCATGACGAGCAGTACGGCGCGCTCGAGCTCGTCCGCGGCGAAACGCAGCACTTCGAGGGATACTGCGGAGGTGTGGTCCGACCCGCGCAACGTCAGAATGCTATCGTAGACGCGTCGCCACCGTTCGCTGTCCTGCATCTGCTGCTGTGCCGGGCTATCCGGCGGCAGGGACCTCGGCATGTGCTCGATCAGTCGCGCCAGCGTCTCGACGAACTCGGTCGCCGTCTCGAGCTGACTCTCGGCGTCAGCGCCCGGGCGCGGCAGATGGAAGACCACGTTCACCTGCTGAACGAGTGGGTAGAAAGCTTGCGGCACCTGGCATCCGAAGCTCAGAAGCCTCACGTTGGGCCACTGTCGGCAGACACGGCGCACCACCACGAGTGTCTCGTCCGGCCCATCGAGGCTTCGCGAAAGCGCGTCGAGATCGATGATGAGCGTGGGCTGGGAGTCTTCGCTCTCGAGCAGAATACGGTCGAGTTCGTCGACACCGGTGGCCACGGCCAGAACGAACGGGTCCAGATGGAGACTGACCTCCAATCCGTAGCGTACCAGGACGTCGTCCGTCAGCAGCACCACGAGCCGTCCCGGTGTCGGGCTGATGGCGGCTTCCAGCAGGCGGCTCAGATCGCTCATGATGGGCACGGGCGGCAAGGCTTCGATGTCCTCCGGCGCGTTGCGCGCTTGTTCCGCGAGCGAATGAAGCTCGCCGGCATCGAGGCACACGGTAACCGGTACCGCGCCGCCGGGAGGCGTTCCCGCCAGTCTGAGGTTCGTGTCGAAGTTGAACTCGCCCGTTTCCCAGCCGAGCAGACGCGTCAAGACGGCACGCACGTGGCGCCCGAGCCCCTCGGCCAGCTGCTCGACGCTGAGCGCGCCGAGCTCCATCAGGATCTGCCCGATGAGCAGCCGGCAGCCATCGTGCGCTTGCCGATGCAAGGCCGCGTGGAGTGTGGCGAAGTCTATCCAACCGCGCCGCAGGAAGTAGCCCGCCAAATGGTCGCGCTGCGGCTCGAGCTGCGCCGTCATGATGGCACCGTCGAGGAACGCCAGCTCGGTGCGTTGTCCCGGACGCGTCACCGTCAGCACGCCGCTCTGGGCGGTGATGGCCAAAACCTCCAGGACGTCGAGGATCCGAACGTCTTCCAGCGTACCAGTGAAGCCCATCGGCCTCAGCCCTCGGTCGAGTCGGGAGTCCCTTGCCGACCCTTGAACAGATCCAGCAGGCCTTGTAGCGTGTTCGCGCGACGCTCGAGGCGTCGATACCGCAGGCTCGACAGGAGCGCCGTTGCGGCGTGGGCCGTGAGCAACCCGAACAGCTCGTTGTCGAATTCGTCGAAACCATCTTTCTGGACGAGCAGTCGGAACAGGACGACCACGCCAACCTGTTCGCTGCCGACGGCCAACGGCAGCACGGCCAGCGGCACGTGCCCGCTCGGCAGACTTTCGACGGTAGGCCCGAGAACGGGCGAACCTGAACGCAGCACGCGCGACAGGAGATTGTCGCCGTACGGGATGACCTCGTCTGCAGGATCCGTCTGTCCTTCACCTCCCGCGCGCCGAAACTCGTGGGACGATTCGTTGTACAGGTACGTCGAAAAGACGTCGGCGCCGATCAGATTGATGATGACTTCCTGAATCGAGCGCAGCACCTCTTCGAACACCAGCGTCGCGTGGATCTGTGAGGAGGCCACGTACAGACTCAGCAGGTTCGAGTTCTGTCGCTCGAGATCGGAATACTCGCTGGTCAGCCGCTCGAGCTCGAACTCGAGCGTGGCGACCCGGTCGTCGAGGCCTTCTGCCCTCATGGTACGGGAAGCCGCGGCTTCCCGTACATCCCCATCGGCGTCGGGCTGCCGGCCTGGCGCGGATCCGGAGTAACGGCCGAGCTGCGCCTCAAGTTCAGCCACGCGCTGACGTAGTTGCTTGTTGTGAGCCGAGACCCGTTCAAGAGCGCGCTTCCCAGCATCCAGCACCGCGTTCAGAGAGGCAAGTCCGTCTTCGTCATCTGGAGGTGTTGCCATCGTCCCCGAAGCTCATAGCCCAAGCACGTGGGCACCGAGTGGGCCTGCCGCGCCCGGCAGGTGGGTAGTGGGAGAGCGACCGATACCGGTGTACAGCGTCCGCGTCGAGTATACCAGCCGGCCGTGGCTCCATCGTAGCAATGCTGCTGGTCCGACGCGTTCGAGCGCTTCGAATCGCGAATTCGTCGGGCCGGGCGCGGCCGCTCGGATCGTTCGGCTCGGTGGAGGAACCTGGAGCACTCGGAGGACAGACGGAGTAGTCTCCCTGGAGTCCGGCCCGCGAGCGCAGACAGTCCGCGCCACGCACTCCTCGCAACCATGAGCCAGCCCACGCACAAGGGAGGCCACCGTGGCACCTCGCCGGGGCAGCCCGTCACGGAGCGACGGCGTCTCGGCGCCGTCCGCCATCGGGCGCTCATGCTCGCGATGCAGGGTGATCACCGTCAGGCCGCCCGGCTGCTGCTCGACCACCTGCAGGTTCGTCCCGAGGACTTTCGCACACTCGATGCCGAGTCGCGCCGGTTGCTCAGCGTCGCTGCGACGTACCTTCACAAGGCAGGGGAGGCGCAAGAGGCTGCCGTCCTGTTCGAGTCCCTCGGCGAAACGGCACGAGCCGCGGCATTGGACCAGGGTGGGCCTGTATCGATGACCTTCGCCGCAGAGGAGTCTCCGTCGCTGCAGACGTACACGAAGCTCGATGCACAGGGGGCCAGCGCGGCAGTCCCGGTCGAAGAGGACACGGACGAAGCCCCTGTCTCGGTCCTCTCGAAAGACCTGAGTGCGGCGATCGGCTCGGCGAGTCTGCCAGACCGAGAGCTGATCGCGTGGGCCGAGACGCAGATTCGAGAGGGGCGCCCCGTCGAGGCTGCGCGCAAGCTGGCCGACACCGGATACCCGTACGAGGCCGGCGTCTGCTATCTGAAAGCCGGAGAGGTCGCACCCGCGCTCGCCCAGTTGACACGCGTTGCGCCTCAGGATCCGAACTACCGCGCCGCAGCACGCACCATCGTCCGAGTGCTTGGACGCCTGGAGCGCTGCGATGCCAGATCGGCGAAGTTCTTCGTCCCGTTCGTGGCCCGGGGCCCTGTCGATGAAAGAGAGATCGGTCTGTTCTTGCGGCTCGCCTCGCTCTTGGAGGCCAACAACTTCGTCGGCGATGCGCTTGCCGCCCTCGAGTCGATTCGCCGCGGCTACCCAACGCATGCCGAAACGCTCGCTCGGCTGAGGCGATTGCGAATGGCTGCCGTGTCGCCCACGTGCTTCGCCAGCGACGGGGCCATCGCGGAGATCGCTGCCGCGGTCGCCGCAAATCAGGACGCAGCCGTCGCGCGGGGCCCGGCGGACCGAGCGACCGAGCCCGCGGCGAGCGCTGCCGTCCGACCGAACGACACGCACAACGAGCCGGATTCCGTTCTGCGCATGGTGCGCGGTGCAACGCCAGACCGTGTATCGATAGCGAACACGGAACACGAAGTGAGTCCTACCCTCCAAACCATGCCCTCGGCCCCCGACACCTCCGAACGGCCGAGCACGGTTCGGGTGTCGCTGGTGCCGGCGACCGGCGAGTCGCTCGAAGTGCGTCTCGAACCGGGCGCCATCATCGCCGAGCGGTTCCGACTGAACGCGCTCATCGGCCAGGGTGGCATGGCGATGGTCTTCGCCGCTACGGATCTCGAACTCGAGGAAGAGGTCGCGCTCAAGGTCTTCTCGGGCCAGCTCATCACCAAGGAATGGCTCGAAGAGGCGGTGCAGCGTTTCCGGCAGGAGCTCAAGCTCTGTCGCAAGCTCCGACATCCCAACATCATCCAGGTCTATGACATCGGCATCCATGGCGGACACCGCTACTTCACCATGGAGCTCTTGGCAGGAGTGAGCCTGGACAAGATGCTCGGTGAGCCCCTCGAGGTCGAGCGCGGAGTCGACTACCTGCGCCAGGCTTGCGCAGGCCTGTACGCGGCTCACCAGTGCGGTGTGGTGCACCGTGACGTGAAGCCGGAGAACATCTTCATCACGAAACACGGTCTGGTCAAAATCATGGATTTTGGCATCGCCAAAAGCTCGGTCCAGACGGGCACGACGACGCTGGGCACGATCGCAGGTACCCCGGAATATATGGCGCCCGAGCAGATCGATGATTTCAGTGCAGCAGGACCGGCCGCGGACCAGTACTCGCTCGGCGTGGTCGCGTACTACATGTTTACCGGGTGCGTTCCGTTCAAGCACGATCAGATGATCAGTCTGCTCATGATGCACCTTCGGCAGACTCCTACTCCTCCCCGAGAGCTCAACCCCTCGCTCCCGGAGAAGCTCGAGCAGGTCATCCTGCGCATGCTCGCCAAGCGACCCGAGGATCGATTCGAGAGCTGCCGAACGGCGGCGCACCACTTGTCCGAGGCGATTGCGGGGTAGCGGTCTATTCGCTCGCGGCCTTGCACGTCAGACAAGACGAGTTGGCCATGCTACGCAAACCAAACGATCCAGTACGCGTGCCAGCCCATGAAGTACGCGTCGCGGAGCACCGTGTGGCGAGGGCAGCCGCCGGCCATGGCGTAGATCTCGCCATCGAGAAACCGTGCTTGGTCGAGCTCTCCAGCTCGAGCGCAACGTAGTCGGCGTACGTGTAGCGGTGCAGACTCCGCGCAGAAAGCAGCGTCAGCAGCGTACGCTAGCACGGTAGCGGCATCCCGCGCCTGAGAGCGCTCCACGCAGGGAGGTGCTCGGCCAAACCGAAGAGCGGCCCGACGGCCGCTTATCCGAAGACACCCCGATCTTGACGGCCCCCGGCCAAACGCATTGCCCCCACGCAAGATTTGGTGCCCTGTTGGGCTGGGAGGGGCCGTCGTGACCAGACGTTGGTCGCTGCGCGCTGTGAGTCTACTCGCAGCTCGGCTCCGCAAGCGTACAGCCCGCAAGCCATCCATCAACCAGATCGGCCGCCAAACACGTCCATGCTGGATCGTCGTCCGCGATCGTGGTGCCAACGTCCTGCACGGCCGTCAGGCAGCCGTCGAAGTAGCCCGCAGGCGACAACGTGCAGATCTCGGCTTGGGTGTAGGTGGTGCCGGCGGTCCCCGTGCGCTCGTAGTACTCTTTGCTCTTTTCGGTCTTGCTGACGTGGAGGGCTGTCTGGTCGTTCTTGACCAGTATCAGGTGCACCTCGTTGTAGAGCCCGCGCTGGTCGTCGGAGGCGAAGCTGTGCATGTACAGTCCCGGGGTCCGATCGCGCAGACCCTGCATCGTGCAGCTGCTCTCTTCGCTGGAGATGTCGCGCTCGCCTCCGTTGAGCTGCGCATAGCTCGAACCACACGCCGTGGCAGAGCAGGTCATGAGGGCGTTGTAGTCGACGCCATCCGGATCGAGAGTCCCGGCTTCGGCATCGGTGTCCGTGCTCGCGTCCTGCGTACCCGCCCCTGCGCCGGATTGGCCTGCGTCCAGCATCGGATCCACGCCGCCCGCGCCTGCCCCTGCGGCGCCTGCTCCGCCGCCGACGCCTTCATGGCCCGCGTAGCTGGCCGGCTGCTGTTGCTCGGCAGCGTCGGTTCGCCGGGTCGAGCAACCGAGCATGAGCGCGAGCCCCAAGGTGACCCCCCAGAGTCGGCTACTCCATCCTGCAGAAAGGCGTTGTACTGTCATCGTCAGCCCAGTCGATCATCGGCGCGGACTCGGCCGAGCCAAGCCGCACACCCGAAGCACAGCCGCTCGAGCCTAGCACTGCCAGCACCCGACGCGCTGGACCGCTTCGGGATCGACTACTGTACGCTCACTGCACTATTCTGGCGTGAGTGCGGCCCTCAGCGCAACGTGATGGGCTCCCTCAGCGTGAAGGGCGATCCGGAAAACCTGGGGATGATAATCGCGCGCGCGTACGTGAGAATGCATCCCGCCACCGGAGCGGATGCGATCGGTTCGCCTTCAATGTGAGCCTCGCTCACGTGCCCCTTGCCATCGAAGGTCAGAACGACGGTCGCCGTACCGGTCGCGCGCCCACCCTGATGACATCGTTCGGCTGTCGCCAGCACGGAGCGGACGCGCTGAAGCACGATCGCTCGATCCAGTCCCTGGGGCATGTCGGAAGCGGCCCGGGGGACTGAAGCGGTCGGAGCAGGCTCGGTCTCGGAGGGAGCCTTCTGTTGCGATTCCGTAGGTGCCGAGGCAGGCCGTTCAGCGGAGGGGGACGGCGCGACCGCTGGCAGGCCAGGCGCAACGCTGGACCCTGGTGAAACGCTCGATGCTCGACGCGCCTTGGACGCTGCGTGTCCACTTTCGCGCGCAGTGCTCGCGGAAACGGACGCACGGTGCGCCGACGACCGAATGAACAAGGCGGCGGATACGACCATGGCCGCGAGCACCGCCGCACCGATGACCCACCGCGCGCCGCGACGGCCGCGACGAGGACGAGCCGGCTGATTCGGTGCTAGCAGCGGTCCGGCAGAGGCATCCGCCTCGGGTGTGTCGGGTCTGGTCGCGTTGTCGAGCGCCAACGGCGCAGCTGCGGGGCTGGCCACGAAAAGGCCGGGCGCCACGGCGTCGGGCGCCACAGCGTCGGGTGCGAAGGGATCCGGCGCAATGGACTCGGGCCCGAAGGGATCCGGCGCAATGGACTCGGGCCCGAAGGGATCCGGCGCAATGGACTCGGGCGGGTAGTCCAACGTGGCACTGTCGACGTGTTCGCCGGGTTGCGCGGGTCGGTGCGCGGAGCTCGGCGGCGCTTCGCCGACGGTCGCATCGTGCGCCGCCGGGGCAACGACTGCTTCGGCAAGCGCTGGTTCGGCTGGGCGAGGCGACGCCGCGGGTGGTGCAAGCGGCGCGTCATCAGCGCCCAGCGGACGCGTGGGCGCTTCGTCCGTGTCGAACCCCGGCACTGTGGAAACCTCGGTGTCGTCTGCCGCAGCGATCGGCTTGGCGCCGAACGCAACCGGAGCCGTCTTCGCAGCGGCGGGCAGCGCGCCGGGCCAACGAGGGTTCCGCGTCGGTGCCGCCGGTCGCGCAGGCAGCCGAGTCGAGGAGCTCGGTTTGGAGTCCGGCGCGGGCGCCAACGCGTCGGGGGCTCGCGCGTCCGCGGCGCGGGCGTTCGACGGCCCTGGCCTGGGGGGCAGGGGCTTCCTTGCGCCGCGGGACAACGAGAGCGGTTTCGCTGCCGTCACCACGACGGCGTTGTCCGGCTCGCTCGAGTCGGTATCCGACTTCGCAGACGCTCGGGGCGATGACTTCAGCGGTTGCGGTGCAAGCACGGAGCGTGGAACGACGGGTGGCAGCTTGGCCTTCTGCCCCGAGAGCCGGGGCACCGCACCGTGCGCGGTCACCGCCCGTGGGCGTGTGACATGCTCGGGTGCCTTGGGCGCGGGGCGTTCGTCAGGACGGAGCGCGGCTGGTGGCTTGTCTGGCTGCTCAGACAGCGCGTTGGCTGACGTCTCACTCCCTGACGGCGTGCTCACTGGTCCAGTGCTTGCCGGACCGCCCTGCGTTCCGGCCAATGGAGCGGCGAGCGTGGGTGGCACCGAGTCGGTCGCGTCCACGGTGATGTGCGCGCCGCAGTTGCGACACCGGACAATCACCTTGCGACCCGCAAGACGGCGCTTGAAAAGCTCGTCCGGAATCGAGAACTGCGCCTCACACGCCCTGCAGGTGATCGGATTGAGCGACGCCACTGGAGCCTTTCTACGGTCGCTGACAGGCGGTAATTACCCGGCGCTGTCTGTCTGACTGAAACGGGTGTTCACGTCACACGGCCCGCTTGATCCATTCGGGAATAGGCCGGCCGATCCGTCTTACGCTGAGCCTCAACCTCCGGCGCAGTGTACCGTGGCTGCGTTGAATGCACGACTCAACAGATCGGGATCCAAGCGCCCCGCCAGCGGGCCAATGCGGCCCGGCGGGCTGTTGAGGCAGTCCCTTGGGCCTGGCACCTTGCGTCGGGTGAGGCGAGGGGTATTCGGAAGCCCCCCGACTGGGCCAGCTTCGGGCTCGCGGTTTTTTGCCCCCAAGATGCCCCCTGTTGAGTGAGCCCGTACCAGCCTTCCCATCGCGCCAGCCGATCGAGGCGCCGCGATACCGCAATCTCGGGACTCTTGGCATTTGTTCTGGAACCGAGCGGCACGTGATCGCGCGCGACTCGATTGAGCGTGGACACGAGCCGCGCTAAAAGCGCCGTTCGAGCGCGCTCGGCTCTCTGCATCGGGCGTGCGTTGGCGCGGCGAACGCCGTTCACGAAAGAGGATCCTGGTGGCCCGCTTTATCGATCAGCTGAAGAGAACCCACGATTGTGGTGCGTTGCGCACGTCGGACATCGGAAGCGAAGTGGTGCTCTTTGGGTGGGTCGCCAACCGTCGCGACCACGGCTCGCTGGTTTTCGTCGACTTGCGTGATCGCGAGGGCATCACGCAGATCGTCTTCGACCCGGATATCTCACCTGAGGCGCATCACATAGCGGAAGCACTGCGCAACGAGTGGGTCATCGGGATCCGGGGACGCGTCCGTTCGCGCGGTCAGCAGTTCAGCAAGAAGGAACAGAAGCTCGTCAGCGCAGCTAACCCCAATTTGTCCACCGGCGAGATCGAGGTTGAGGTCTGTGAGGCGACGGTCTTCAACCGAAGCGAGACGCCGCCCTTCGAGTTGACCGATCAGACGGACACGCGTGAGGAAATCCGCCTCATGTACCGCTATCTCGATCTGAGGCGAGGTCCACTTCAGCGAGCACTCAAGATGCGACATGCGATCAACCAGGTGGCGCGCAACACGCTGGCGGCGCACGGATGCCTCGAGCTCGAAACGCCATTTCTGGTGAAGTACACACCCGGCGGCGCACGCAACTTCCTCGTACCGTCGCGGATGCATGCCGGAAAGGTGTACGCACTGGCGGAGAGCCCGCAGCTGTTCAAACAGCTCTTCATGGTGGCCGGGTATGATAGGTACTTCCAGATCGTCCGGTGCTTCCGCGACGAGGACCTGAGGCTCGACCGGCAGCCCGAGTTCACCCAAATCGACATCGAGATGAGCTTCGTGAACGAGGACGACGTCTTCGGCCTGGTCGAGCAGCTCGTCGTGGCCGTCTGGAAAGCCGCGGCCGGCGTCGACCTCACGGAGACGTACCCTGGCGGGCATTTTCCGCGCATGCCTTTCGACGAGGCCATGCGCGACTACGGCAACGACAAACCCGACGTGCGCTTCGGCATGAAGCACACGGACTTGACCGAGCTGATCATCGAGCACGAGGGCGGCGGTGTACCGTTCTTCGCGGCCATCGCCGACAAGTACGCGCGCGGCGTGCTGCGCCGCGACTTGCCTGGGGAAATCGTCAAAGCACTGGTCGTGCCGGCCAGCGCGAACCTCTCGCGAGCAGACCAGGACAAGCTGGAACAGGTCGCCAAGAGCATGGGCGCCGCGGGTTTGGCGCGCGCACGCGTCGGCGCCGAAGGGGCGTGGACGCAATCGCCCCTCGCGAAGGTTATCACGCCCGAGCTACGCTTGGCGATCAACCAGGCCACCGCGGCAAAGCCAGGGGACCTCATCATCTTCCAGGTCGGGCGAACTGCTCTGGTCCACACGGTGCTCGCCAACCTGCGCGTCTACCTCGGCAAGAAGCTCGGGCATATCCCCGAAGTGGGCCATGGCGGACAATGGCAGTTCCTGTGGGTCGTCAACCCGCCCCTGTTCGAGTACGACGATGAACACAAGCGTTGGGTGGCGGCCCATCATGCGTTCACCCGTCCCCACGACGACCACGTCGACCTGATCCAGACGGATCCCGGAAAGGTACTCTGCTACCGATACGACCTGGTTCTCAATGGCTTCGAGATCGGTGGGGGCTCCATCCGTCTGCACGACCCGGTGGTGCAGCAGCGCGTTTTCGCTGCACTCGGCATCGACGAGGCGACGGCCCAAGACAAGTTCGGGTTCCTCCTCTCCGCGCTCCGCTACGGAGCGCCGCCACACGGAGGCATTGCTCTCGGTATGGACCGGATTGCGATGTTGCTGGCTGGAACGGACAGTATTCGGGACGTCATCGCCTATCCCAAGACGCAGAAAGGCACAGACGTCATGAGCGACGCCCCGAGCAGCGTCGGGCCCGAACAGCTCGCCGAACTGCACATCCGCCCGGTCTAGAGATGGAAGCCTGCTCGCGGTTCGCCCGGAAAGACCCGTTCGCCGGCGTGTTCTCGCGGCAGCCGCTTGACGTTGGTTTGCCTGTACCGGCACGATGAAACTGCCCATGGGCGCGCGCATCCTCGTCGTCGACGACAGTCCCACGATTCGCAAGGTCGTGTCGGCTATCCTGCAGGCTCGTTCCTACGAGGCGCTCGTGGCAAACGACGGGCAGCAGGCGCTGGAGATGCTCGCGACGAACTCGGTCGACTTGGTGCTCGTCGACTTCGTGATGCCCCGCATGAACGGTTACCAATTCTGCCGCGCGCTCCGGTCCACCGACACGCTCAAGCAGACACCCGTCGTGCTGATGAGCGCGAAGGGCGATCACATTCGCGGGCAGTTCCTCCGGCGCACCGGCGCGCTCGATGCCATCACGAAGCCCTTCGACGCCCACGGCCTGCTGGCGGTGGTTGAAGGTGCGCTCAAAAAGCAGCGACAAGGTGTCACTCGAGCCGATCTCGACGCCGCTGGTCCGATGGCCGCCGAAGGCGAGGCGGCGGCAGACGTCGTCCGACCCAGCTTGCTTTCTGCGGAGCTGGATCCGAGTCGGCGCCGACTGCGAGCCGCCAAGGAGTTTGCGAGAGCGCTCGCCGACATCGTCGTGCCCGAGCTCGTTGCTTCGAACGGCGGCTCCGGTGTCACCAGCGACACGATCACGCAGGCCATCGTGCACGCCGTCACGCCGGAATCCATGGGTGCGCTCACTAGCCTGCTCCGCACGCTCGACTTTGGCGCGACCAAGCGCGAAGTGCTCGCGGGCGACGTCTCCGTGATCTCCATCTCGGAGGTCCTGCAGATGCTCGAGTTGGCACGTCAGACGGGTGCGCTCAGCGTCGCCACGCGGGGTTCGGAGGTGACGTTGTACCTGAGGCGCGGGGATCTGGATCTGGCGATGTCGCGCGGCATGCGCGACGAGTTCTTGATCAGCCGCTATCTCGTCGACAACGGGGTCGTGACACGTGAGCAGCTCGACGCACTTCTGGCTGAGCGGAGCGATCCTCCCAAGCTCCTCGGAAGAAGGCTGGTCGAACGCGGGCTGGTCACCGAGGAACAGATCCGCGAAGCGCTCAAGTGCCAGAGCTCGGAGCTCGTCTACGAGACGGTGCGCTGGAAGACAGGCTGGTTCAGCTTCATTCTCGGCGCTTCGCACCTCGCCGCCGACGAGGCTCGGCTCGGCCTGTCCACGAGCGCACTCTCGGTCGAAGGGTTTCGGAGAGTCGACGAGTGGCGTCTCATCGAGGGATCGTTCGATTTCAACGACGTACTCTACAAGGACGAGGGTCTCGTCGAACGGATCGGCGACCACCCTCTCACGAAGCTCGAACGCTCGATCATCGACGCCATCGATGGGAAGCGAACCGTTCGAGAAGTCGTGGACGAAAGCCACGGCAGCTCTTTCGAGACCTGCAAAGCGGTCTTCCAGTTCCTCAATTCACGCGTGGTGCGGCGGAAGGACTCCTAAGGGCGGAAAACGACGGCGCCGATGGCCTCAGAGCCGGTCGATTCAACAGGCACGCTGGCCGGCTCGGGAGTCCCCACGCCAACCGCCCGACGCTTGGCCTGGCGCGAGGTGGGGCGGGCGCTCAGGCATCGCAACTACCGTCTGTTCTTCGCCGGGCAGCTCGTCTCCCTCATCGGCACCTGGATGCAGATTGTCGCCCAGGCGTGGCTCATGTATCGCCTGACGGGTTCGAGCGTGCAGCTCGGGCTCGTGAGCTTCTGCGGCCACTTTCCGATGCTGCTTCTCGCGCCGGTCGGCGGGGTTCTCGCCGACCGCTTCCGACGCCACCGCATCTTGCTCGCGACTCAATCAGCGTCGATGCTTCTGGCCTTCGGACTCGCGGGGTTGACGCTGACCGACCTGGTGCAGCCCGTGCACTTGTTCCTGTTTGCTGGCTTGCTCGGCTGCGTCAACGCGCTCGACATGCCCACCCGACAGGCCTTCGTCGTCCAGATGGTCGGGCGAGATGACCTGATGAACGCGGTGGCGCTCAACTCCTCGATATTCAATGGCGCCCGCATCGTGGGTCCCGCGGTGGCCGGCGTGCTCGTGGCTGGCGTCGGAGAAGGCTGGTGCTTCTTTCTCAATGGCGCAAGCTTCGTGGCGGTCCTGGGCGGACTGCTCGCGATGCGTCATCTTCCTGCTCCAGGGGCAGCAACGGCCGGTTCACCCCTCAAGAGCCTCGGGGAAGGCTTCCGCTTCGTTGCCGCGGCCGCCCCCGTTCGCGCCATGCTGGTCCTGCTCGCAGTCGTCGGCCTGGCCGGAATGCCCTTCACCGTGCTGATGCCCATCTTCGCGGATCGCATTCTGCACTCGGGCGCACGGGGGCTCGGGATCCTGATGGGCGCCTTTGGCGTCGGGGCCCTTGCCGGCGCGCTCGGACTCGCAGCTAGGAGCGACGTGCGCGGGCTCGGACGGCTGATCGGGGCCTCCTCCATGGCACTCGGGTTGTTACTCGTCCTGTTCGCTGCTTCCCGGTGGTTCTGGCTCAGTGCGGCGTTGCTCGTTGCAGTCGGCCTGTCGATGACTTCTCAGATGGCGTCGTCGAACACGCTCGTCCAGATGATGGTGCCCGACGCGTTGCGAGGACGGTTGATGGCGGTCTACTCCATGACGGTTCTGGGTACGGCGCCGTTCGGCGCGCTCCTGGCAGGTGCTCTCGCCCAAACGCTTGGACCGACGACGACCTTGGTTCTCGGCGGGAGCGTCTGCAGCGTGAGCGGGCTGGTCTTCGCCCTGAGGGTCCCGGGCCTGCGCGCGCAGGCCCGCGCGTTGATGCGCGAGTCGCCGGGCGACTCCACGGACCCGACAGGCCCGGGTCGGTGACCTCTCCAGGCTTGCAGCGACGGTCGGTGGCCTTGGGTTGTCAGCAAAGTAGGTTCCATTCACACGCGTTCGCTGTTGAACCTGAACGCCCTTGCAGTCGTCCTTGCCGCAAGCTTGGCTCGGGCCCAGGACGTGCCGCTCACCTACGAGGCCTACAGGGATCGGACGAGCCACCGGCACGACGGATTCTACTTGAACTACGCCATCGGCGGAGACTCCACGACCGGCGCCGTCACAGCGGATCCGGAGCCCGAGGGCACGCCCGATTCCCGCGTGACGGGCGGAGGGATAGCGAGCCAGATTCTCGTGGGGGGAACACCCGCGCCCGGTCTGGTGGTCGGCGGCGGATCGTACAGCGTGGTGCTCCCTCGCGCCGTTCTGAAGACCGATGGCACGCGAGTCTCGCACGATGTGGTCACGCTGAGCTCGTTGGGGCCGTTCGTGGCGTACTACGTCGATCCACGCCGCGGCTCCCCATCCAGTAGTTCCATGGCGTAGTAGAGAACCCCCTCC
Source organism: Polyangiaceae bacterium (assembly GCA_016929495.1). Taxonomy (GTDB): domain Bacteria; phylum Myxococcota_A; class Polyangia; order Polyangiales; family Polyangiaceae; genus JAFGIS01. The sequence goes on from JAFGIS010000449.1 coordinate 58,392, forward strand.
GGGGTCTTTCCGTAGTCGTAGATCGCGATGGTGTTCGGGTGGGTCAGCTGACTCGTGATCCGCACCTCGCGCTCGAAGCGTGCCATGGCATGGGGGTTGCTCTCGGTGCCGGCCCTGAGCAGCTTCACCGCGGTCTGTCTTCGCAGCATCAGGTGGTCGCCGACATAGACCTCACCCATGCCTCCTTCGCCGAGTTTCTCGCGGAGTGTGTACTGACCGAGCCGCTCGACGCGTTCCTCCGCCTTGCGCGTTCGCTTGTGCAGGAGCGACGCCAGATGTCCAACACCCACGAGGCCGGCCACCACGAGCGCCAGCAGCACGAACAGAACGCCGAACGCCCATCGCAGCTGGTCGCGCAAGGCAAACGCTTCGACCGCTTCCTTCTCGGTGACGACGCCCATGTTGAGCTTGGGGAGCCAAGTCCAGGCGCCAATGACCCGCGCGCCTCGGTAGTCGCTGTAGCCGTCCACGTCGTGACCGCTCCGCCGGCGCTGCAGGGCGCTGCGTACGGCTCGCGTCAGCGGGGCCTTCGAGATATCACCGGACAGCTCGCCGCCACGTGTCAGATCGACGCCCGGATCACGCAGCACGAGGCTGAGCATTGCGCTTTCGGCCTCTTCATCCAGCAGCCCCTTGGACCGGCCGGAGTGCAGGAGGTCAGGACGGGCTTCCGCCGACTGCTTTGACGGCCTATACCGGACCCAGCCTGTCCCCGACGGCCGGCAAACCGAGCACCATGGACTCCCGACCCGCACCATCGCGCGCCTGAATGAAGTCGATCCATCGAGAGGCGGGGTCGCCGACCCTGCGCCAGCATCCCCTCGAAGCGTTGCTCCGTCCCTTCGCGGAAGTTCGCCCGGGCGAGGGTGCTGTCGCGCTCGTCATGACCCTGAACGTCTTCCTGCTGCTCACGTCGTACTATCTCCTGAAGGTCGCCCGCGAGCCGTTGATCCTGACCGGCGGGGGCGCCGAAGTGAAGAGCTACGCAGCGGCGGGCCAGGCGGTGCTCTTGATCGCGGTCACCACGGCGTACGGCGCGCTGGCGAGACGTTGCGACCGCATGCGTCTGACTACCTGGGTCACCTTGTTCTTCGTGAGCAATCTGGTCGCGTTCGCCGCGCTCACGCGCACAGCGCTTCCGCTGGGTGTTCCCTTCTACCTGTGGGTCGGCATCTTCAACGTGACGATCATCGCCCAGTTCTGGGCGTTTGCCGCGGACATCTACACGGAGGAACGCGGCAAGCGCCTGTTCCCGATCCTCGGCGTAGGCAGCTCGGTCGGTGCCGTGTTTGGCGCCGCGATAGCGAAGGCCTTGATCCAGCTCGGCCCGGCGGGGCTCATGCTGTCGGCCGCCGCGACGCTGCTCCTCTGTCTTGGCCTCGTCGCGTGGGTGGACCGCCGGACGTCGGAGCGAAACGCGCGCGCGCCGAGCGACGGACACGTAGCCCCCGGGCAGACGTTGGCCGGGGATGGCGGCTTCACGCTGCTCGCACGGGACCGCTACCTACTGTGGGTCGCTGCCCTGGCGTTCGTGCTCAACTGGGTCAACACGACCGGCGAATACGTGCTCGATCGGACGCTGCTCACGGTCGCTCCGGGGCACGCGCTCACCGCGGGCATGAGCGTCGTTCAGTTCATCGGACGTGTCAAGGCCGAGTACTTCGAGTGGGTCAACATCATCGGCATGGGGTTGCAGTTGTTCGCGGTCTCGCGGATCATCCGCTACCTCGGCGTGCGCAAAGCCCTCTTCATCATGCCCTTCGTCTCGCTCACCGGCTACTCGTTCGTGGCCTTCACCCCGGTGCTCTCCCTGATCTTCGTGGCCAAGATCGCGGAGAACAGCCTCGACTACTCGCTCTCCAATACCGCACGCCAGGCTTTGTGGCTCGTGACGTCCCGTGACGCCAAGTACAAGGCCAAGCAGGTGATCGATACGTTCGTGGTGCGCGCCGGGGACGTGATGGCTGCCGCGTCGGTATGGGTGGGAGTCCGCCTGCGCTTCGATACTCGTGGGTTCCTGGGGTTCAACATGGGACTCGTGCTGCTGTGGATCGGCGTGCTCGCGCTGCTCGCACGTGAGCACGCCCGACGGGCCGCCTCGGAACCAGGAGGTCGAGCGTGACCCTGCGCCCAAGCCTGCGGTGGGTCGCCTGCCTCGCCGTCCTGGGCCACCTGTCCGCGGCCGTCGCGGCACAAACCCCGCGGAAGCGTCCGGTTCCGGACTACGACGGTCGGGACCAGCCAACGACTCCGGGAGAAGTCGCCCTGTGGGTGCCGCGCGTCATCCTTTATCCAGCCTACCTGGTGAGCGAATACGTCGTCCGGCGCCCCATCGGCGCGCTCGTGACGGCGGCCGAACGCTCGCAGCTGCCGCTGGCCCTGTACGACTTCTTCATGCTCACGGAGGACAAGAGCGTTGGATGGGCGCCCGTCGCCTTCTACGACTTCGGATTCCAGCCGAGTCTCGGTCTCTACTTCTTCTGGAACGATGCGTTTGCGCGCGGCAACGACCTGCGCGCGCACGCCTCCACGTGGGGTGTCCACTGGCTCGCGGCCAGCGTTAAGGACCGGATCCACCTCGGATCGTCGGACACCCTGACGCTTGAGGCATCGGGAATTCGGCGGCCGGACTACGAGTTCTACGGACAGGGCCCTTCTTCTCTCGACCGGGACCTGAGCCGCTATGGCTCGGATCGGCTCGAGGCCAGCGCCGTGTTCGACGGCGAGCTCGGGGGCGCCAGCCGTATCGAAACGGGCGTCGGCGTGCGCCGGGTGAAGTTCCACGAGCCAGACCCGGAATACACCGGCATACGCGAGCGTGCAGCGCGCGGTGTGTACGCGCTGCCACCCTCGTACGACACGGGCTACGCGGCGGGGTTCAGTCGCCTGGCGCTCCGGCTCGACTCGCGAAAGACGCGTGTGCGAACAGGATCGGGGGTTCGCCTGGACCTCGACGCCGAGCACGGTAGCGCTCCCGGGCGTTCTGCGCTCGGGTGGGTGCGCTACGGCGGGATCGCCGGCGCATTTGTCGACCTGAACGAGGGGGGAAGGACGCTGAGCCTGTCGCTGGCAGCACACTTCTCCGACCCACTGACGGATCGGCCCCCACCGTTCACCGAGCTCGTCCAGCTCGGCGGGCAGGAGGCCATGCGAGGATTCCTGCCGGGGCGGCTCCTGGGGCGCAGCGCCGTCGCCGCGACCCTGTCCTACCACTGGCCCGTGTGGGTCTGGCTCGACGGCACGATGCAGGCCGCGGTCGGCAACGTGTTCAGCGCGCACCTGCGCGACTTCGAACCGTCGCTGCTTCGATTGTCCGGGGCCATTGGCGTGGCGACATCCGGCTTCTCGGACAATCCCGTAGAGCTGCTGGTCGGGACCGGCACCGAAACCTTCGAACACGGCGCGCAGCTCACATCGCTGCGATTCGTGGCGGGGACGAGCCATGCGTTCTGATGATCTTGCTCGAACCATGTCGCCCAGGTCCGGCCGCACTCCCGATGGACCGCTAGCCCTCGTGGCGCGCGCCCGTCCAAATGGCTTGCGCTCCACGCTCGCCGGATCCGCGGTCGGGTTGTTGTTTCTCGCTGGCAGCTGCACGACGACTACGCGGTTTCCGCTCCGAGCACCTCTGTTGAAGGACAGCGACGACCGCCCCTTCACGCCGGCACCCGAGGAATACGAATCGCCGTTTGCCTGGGATGCCGCCAACCAGACCGTGTTTCGGCCCATCGCGCGCCTGTTCGCCGTCGACCCGGCGGGTCCCGCCTTGAACGTGAACGCCTTCGACGAAGTTCCCGACTCGAGTTGGTTTACCCATCGGCTCGGCCGTGTTGCCATGACACCCGAACAGGTCGCCCAGGGCCCGTGCGATGCGCGCGTGCTCGACCCGAACATGCCGGACGGCTCCTGGGTCATCGACAAGGGCAAGGACAACGGCGCCAACCCCGGCTTCCGCGTCAACATCGAGGGCCTCGGCAAATTCATGCTCAAGCCCGACCTGGCGGAGGAACCCGAGCGCGCCACCGGAGCAACGGCCATCGCGTCGCGCATCTATCACGCGGTCGGCTATTTCGCGCCGTGCGATTCGGTCGTCTACTTCCGCCCTTCGATCCTGAGGCTCAAGCCCGGGCTCACCGTGACGAACAACCAGCGCGTCACGACGCCTTTCGACGCTCAGGCACTGGCCCGCATCCTCCGAGGCGCCTCGCATCGCGGTGGCCTCGTGCGCATGGTGGCTTCGCAGTGGCTTCCCGGCGAGCCGCTCGGCCCCTACCGCTACGACGGTCTGAGAGACGACGACCCCAACGACGTCATCCCCCACGAGGACCGCCGGGAGCTCAGGGGCGCACGGCTCGTGGCGGCCTGGGTGAATCACTTCGATGCACGCGAGCAGAACACGATGGACGTGTTCCTGCCTGCCGATCCGTCTCGCCGCGACGGTCCCGGTCACGTGCGCCACTACATCATGGATCTGGGAGACTGCTTCGGCAGCGTGTGGTCGATCGACGCGTTCTCGCGCCAGTTCGGGCACGCATATCTGTTCGACGTGCCGTACGTCACCGAAGACTTCGTCACGCTGGGTACCATCGAGCGCCCTTGGGAGCGTGCCCGGCGAGTCGGTGGTACGTTCAACTACTTCAGCGCGCGCGACTTCGATCCCGATCTATGGCGCGGAGAGTACCCCAATCCCGCCTTCGGGCGCATGACCGAAGCCGATGGCGCCTGGATGGCCCGCATTCTGGCACACTTCGACGATGACCTGGTGGCAGCCGCGGTCCGAGTGGGACAGTACGACGCGCCGAGCACGCAGTACCTGACGCAGACCCTCATCCAGCGGCGTGATGCCATTCTGAAGCGCTATCTGTCTCGCCTCTCGCCCATGGGCGGCGTCCACGTCGTGCAGGAGCAGCTCTGCGGCACCGACCTCGCCCGAAGGTCACGCACTGTTCCGCAAGAAACCGTATCGTTCAGTGCGAGGCGCTTCGTGGGAGCCGCCTACGAGCCCGAGGGCTCGCTGCGCGTCGTGGCAACTTCCTCCGGTCGAGTCTGCGTGCCCCTGCTTCACCACGCTCGACACGGTGGCGCCCCCGATGCCGATCCATCGCGCTACCTCGTGGTCGATGTGTCCAATGGCTATTCGCGCGGGCCGCTGCGCGCTCACCTGTACGACCTCGGGCCGAAGCGGGGTTTCCAGCTCGTGGGCATCGAGCGACCCGAGGACGACCATCCGCCGGATTGAGGCGCGGCCGGCAGCGGCCGGCAGCCATGCAGACCAACCGGTGTTCACACTCCGCGAATGTGCGCACGCGAATCCAGGTTTCTTCGATCTCAGCCGAGCAGGTCGGCCAAATCGTCGACCTGTTCGAGGATGAGATCCGGCTGCGCGGAGAGACGGTCGAGCTCATCCCGGCGGGTCTTGCCGGTCAGAACGAGCCCGGCAACAAGCCCCGCTTCCTGAGCCCCGCGCACATCGGCGGCGACGTCGTCGCCGATCATCAGGGTGCTTGCAGCCGCCACGCCGAACGGTCGCCGCGCCTCGTCGTAGAAGGCCGCCACGGGTTTGCCGAAGATTTCGGCCTGCGCCTGGGTGGCGTACTCGAGTGCGGCAACCCAGGGACCCGCCGACAGCGCGTATCCCTTCTCGTCGAGCCACAGGCGGTTTCTGTGGCACGCGAGCAACGCAGCACCCTGCCGCACGCAGCGCGCAGCCGCTGACAGCATCTGATAGTCGGCGTTCCGACACAGGGCCACGACCACGACGTCGGCCGGAGCGTCCGGGACGACCTGAAGCCCGGCTGCTTCGAGCAATGCGCACACGGGCGGCTCCGCCACGGCAAAGCAGCGCCCGGCCGGGAATCGACGGGCGGCCACGGCGACCGTGGTCTCGACCGCCGAGTGGATCTGGTCGGCTCGCACCTCTACGCCCAGCCGCCCCAGTGTCTCGGCGATGTGCTCGGGCGAGTGGGTCGACGTGTTGGTGACGAGACGAAAAGGTACTCGGCGCCTGCGCAGAGCGGCGACGATTCGCCTTCCCGAAAGCAGCCGTGGCTCGTTCTTGCCCTCGAGAAACACGCCGTCGATGTCGAAGAGAAACAAGCCCATGTTGGTGAGATCGACCATGGCAGCGATCAGTCTACCTCGAACCGGCAGGGTCGAGAACGAGCGCGGTGGACCCGACGGCGAACGGCCCGCTGCGCAGCCGGAGGTAGATCGCCGTCTCAGTCCCCTGCCTTGGGCGCAAAGGTGATCTCCACCACCTCGAACGCCCCATCCCCGAGCTCCGCCTTGACCACCGTGCCGTGCTTCTGGGCGCGCGCGGCCTGGGTGACGCTTTCGATGACGGGCGCGAGCCGAACGAGCGTGGCCTCGTTGGCCGCCAGGGTCAGGCTCTCCACGACGCGGCCGGTGGACACCAGCGCTTCGGTCTTGGCCTTGTTGATGATGGCGAGCGCGGCCACGGCCAAGTCGAAGCTCTCCGGGTCGGAAGGCGCAGGCACCTCGGCGAAGTCCTGGGGGCCAGGCCAAGGGGCGACGTGCACACTCGGTACACCGGTCTCCTTCGCAAAGGCCCAGCTGTAGACCTCTTCGCTGATGTACGGCAGGAAGGGCGCGAACAGACGCACGAGCACGCTCAGGGCCAGACGCAGGGCGGCGATGGCCGAGCCCCGTGCGGCGGGTTCGGCCTCTGCGTTCCACGCGCGGGGCTTGGCCAGCTCGATGTAGCTGTCGGTGAAGTTCGACCAGAAGAAGGTCTCGGTCGCCGCAAGCACCTCGGCATACTGCAGGGCCTCGAACTTGGCCGTAACCTCCGAGACGAGCGCCTCGAGCTTCTTGAGGAAGGCCCGATCGAGCTCGTCGGTGACCGGGAAGACGTCGCCGCCGTAGGCCAGCACGAACTTGGACGCATTGAAGATCTTGGTGACGAGCCGCCGCCCGATCTTGAACACCTTCTCGTCGAAGGCCGTGTCGGCGCCGAGCCGCGCGTTCGAGGCCCAGTAGCGCACGGCATCGGCTCCGTGCTCGTCGAACAGACGCACAGGCGTGACCACGTTGCCCTTGCTCTTGCTCATCTTCTTGCGGTCCGGATCCAGGATCCAGCCGCTGAGCATCACGTGGTACCAGGGCACGTTCTCTTCGTGTAGGGCTGCCTTGGCGATGGTGTAGAACGCCCACGTGCGGATGATGTCGTGGGCCTGGGGGCGCACGTCCGCGGGGAAAAGCTTCTTGTGGCGCTCGGGGTCACGAAGCCAGTGCGAGCCGATCTGCGGCGTGAGCGAGCTGGTGAACCAGGTGTCGAAGATATCGGTTTCCCCGGCGAAACCACCCGCTTGGTCGCGCTGCGTCGCATCGTATCCGGGCGGGACGTCGCTCATCGGGTCGATCGGGAGCGCGTCGCCTTCGGGCAGGATCGGCCGATCGCGCAGCACCGCTCCCCGGTCGTCGATGGGGAACCATACCGGAATCGGCACACCGAAGTAGCGTTGCCGCGACAGGCACCAATCGAGCCCGAGATTCTCGGTCCAGTCGCGATAACGCACGTGCATGAAGCTCGGATGCCATTCGATCTGGGCTCCCTTGCGCAGCAGAAGCTCCTTCTTCTCCACCAAGCGCAAGAACCACTGGCGCGTCGTCAAGAACTCGAGCGGACGGTCCCCCTTCTCGAAGAACTTGACGGGGTGGGTGATCTTCTCGGGCTCGCGCTGCAGCGGGGCGCCCTGCCCGGTCGCGCTCCCGGCACGATCGCGCAGCTGCTCGACGATCTTCTCTCGGGCGGCCGTGAGCTTCTTTCCCTTGAGCTCGGCGTAGTAGGCGTTGGCTGCCGCCGGGTCGAGGCTCTCGTAGCCCTCGGCGCCGAACCGCACGTCGGCGAGGCGCCCATCGTGGGTCACCAGCTGACGCAGGGCAAGCTTCTCGGTGCGCCACCAGTACACATCGGTCTGGTCGCCGAACGTGCACACCATGAGGATGCCAGAGCCCTTCTCTGGGTCGGCTAGCTCGCTCGGGAAGATGGGAACGGGCGCGCGGAACAGCGGAGTCACGGCACGCTTGCCGAACAGATCTTGGTACCGCGCGTCGTTCGGGTGGGCGCAGACGCCGACACACGCCGGCAGCAGCTCCGGGCGGGTCGTGGCAATGACGAAGCTCTTGCTCGAACCCTCGACGCCGAACTCGATGTGGTGGAACGCGCCCTGCACGGGGCGTTCTTCGACCTCCGCCTGGGCCACCGCCGTGTGGAAGTCGACGTCCCACATGGTGGGCGACGAGCTCTGGTAGACCAGGCCCTTGTCGTACAGATCGATGAAGCTCAGCTGCGCCAGCGCGCGACAGTGTTCATCGATGGTGGCATACGTCTGTTTCCAGTCGACGCTGAGGCCCAATCGCCGGAAGAGCTGCTCGAAGGCCTTCTCGTCGATGGCGGTCAGCTTGTCGCACAGAGCGATGAAGTTCTTGCGACTGATGAGCCGCGGGAGGGCTTTGCGCTGCTTGGTGCTGGCTTCTGCGAGCTCGAGATCCGGTTCGTACGCAACATGGGGCTCGCACCGGACGTGGTAGAAGTTCTGAACGCGCCGCTCGGTCGGGAGGCCGTTGTCGTCCCAACCCATGGGGTAGAAGATGTTGCGGCCCTTCATGCGCTGGAATCGAACGACTAGATCCGGGTGCGTGTACGAGAACACGTGCCCCACGTGCAGGGACCCGGAGACGGTCGGCGGCGGCGTGTCAACGACGAAGGTCTCGCTGCGCGGACGCGATGGGTCCCAGCGGTAGACGCCGGTCTCTTCCCAGAACCGGTCCCAGTGCCGCTCGGCGACGGCACTTTCGAAATGCTTGGGCAGGACGCTCGCGTCGACAGCGACAAATGTCCTCTTCATGGGGCCCGCTTGTAGTGCCGTTCGGCCGGTCGCGCCACCCGAAGCAGCCCGGCGCCCCCGGAGCCGTGCCGGGGGATCCTGTCCTGCCGGCCAAATCGCATTGGGGGCTCAAGCCTCTGGATCAGCGGCCGTTGTGACACCTGGAGCGGTACATGGCACAAGCGTCAGCCGGCAGGGCTCCGGACCAGGTTGGATTCACGCCGGTCACCCACGCAGCGGCGCAAGCCGTGGAACGGGAAGTCTCCGAGCTGGTCGCCAAGGGTCAGGTTCAGATATTCGCCTACCCTGCCGTGGCGCTGAAGCTCGGTACGCTGTTGCGCCGTGACAACGTGGGCATTGCCGAAGTCAGCCGGGTCATTTCGGCAGACCCTGCTCTGGCGGGTGCGGTGCTCAGGCTCGCCAACTCGGCGACGTACAACCGAGGCTCGACCGGTGCAACAACCCTGACGGACGCCGTTGGGCGCGTAGGTCTCAAGGCGGTACATCAGATCGCTCTGGCTGCCGGACTCGGACAGGAAGTCTGCCAGACAGGACCGCTCCAAGAGCTTCGTCTCTTGTGTTGGCGTTGGGCCGTCTCGAGCGCCATTCTCTGCCAACAGCTGGCCGCGCGTCGCGAGGTCGAGGCCGGCGTCGCCTTCCTGGGCGGGCTGCTCCACACGTTCGGCAAAGCCGTCGCGGTATCGGCGATGGAGCAAGTGCTCAAGGCCAGGCCGCGCGCCCTCTCGCTTCCACAGAGTGAGTGGCTGGCGATCGTCGAGGCTCGACATCGTCAGCTCGGGATACTGGTGGCCAGGCGCTGGAACTTGCCTGCGGTCGTTCGCGCAGCGCTGCTGGATTCGGCCGTGGAGAGCGACGACTTGCCGACGCGCGGACTGGTCGAGCTCTGCCAGCTCGCCGATCGCGTCATCCGGGAGGTGGAGAGCAAGCCCAGCGTCGGGGCGTCCGATCTCGAGCGGGTGCCGGGTTTCTTCGACTACGAGGAGATCGAACTCGTCGCTACGCTCGTGCCTCGGCTGCCCTCGGCGATCCACGCCCTGCTGGAAGCGCCTCCACCACCTGCCGCGCGCACCGCCGCCAAAGCCGAGGCGCCGGTCAGTGTCGTCGAAAAGCCACCCAGCCTGCTGGGCGGCTCGGTCCGGGAACTCGATCTGTCCGTCGTTCAGTTCACCGCCAAGCGGCGGATCGAGTACCGGGGCGTCCAAGCCGCCGAGGACGCCCTGGTTCTGTCTGGCGCACAGCCCATGCAGACGAACAACATCGTTCGGCTCGAGCTCGCGCAGTCCGCTGGGCCATTCTGCCCGTGGGTGCGGGTAGCGTCGTGTGAACCTGGCCAAGGCGGTTACAGCATCGTGGTCGTGCCGTTTGCCCTGGGCAGGGAAGACCGTCTGCGTTGGGACCAGGTGGTGCGGGGCGGAGGCTAAAGGCCGCTAGCGCCGGAGGTTCTCGGGGATCTCGACGCACGCGCCGGCGTTGATCGGGAATACCGGAACGGCGACGCGCACACAGTATTCGGTGTTGCCGTCGTGGTCGCTATCTCTCGTTCCGACGCTGCCTTCGAGGGTCGTCCCCAGCGAAGCCCCGAGGGTGAGGCTACTGCCTCCGACGTTGGCGGTGCCTTCGGCTCCCACGAGCGTTCCGCCAACGCTGGCGTTGTAACCGGTGCTTCCGTCCTTGTTGTGGATCCCTGACCCCGCGTGGAGGGTCAAGCCTTCGGCGCTGAGCGAGTCGCCGCTCTGACTCTGGATACCCGAGCGCATCCCGGTGACCTGCAGCTCGTCTTGCCAGCCTTTCTGCGCCGCGAGGACTCCGAGCTCCCCGGTCAGGCCCGTCGCGGGGTCATGGCCGTAGAGGAGCCCCGCTGTTTCGTACCTGGAGCCGTCGGCCGTGATACCGGCCTCGTGCTTGAACGTTCTCTCTGGACTCTGGGCCATTCGCTCGGCGTGGGTATTGGCGTTCTGTCGTTGGTTCTGCACGAACGCCGCGGCCGACGTCGGACGGCTCTGGCTAGCGACCAATGCCTTGACGGCGGGCCCGTGGTCCGCCGTCTCTGCGCGCGGCGGGGCTGGCGTGCTCGCCTGGGCGGGTCGGCAGACCCCCTGAGCCGCCTCTGACTGGGCTTGGGAGCTTGCCGAGCTACTGCCGCCGAGCAACGGGTCGACACACTCGGGGTCCTGATGGGTAGGGATCGGTGAAGGGGTAGCAGAACAGATGGGATCGGGCATGAGAGGTTCTCCTGTGTGGGTTGGGTTCGAAGACTGCCATTCACGCCGGACGCTGCTGGGCCCGACACCAATGGCTAGAGGCTGAAGGGGACGACCAGACCGTCTTTGATGCCGGCCGTCTTCGCTGGACTCGTGCCCTGTCTTCAAGACAGGGCACACAAGTAGCAACGCATTTTCTGGCTCAGACGGGAGGCATTCGCCGCAGGATTCGATGGCGTCGCCGAGTTCGAGGCCGTCGAATCACGGAGACGGGACACTACGGCGTGAGCGTTTCCGTGCGACCATCGACGACGAATGTTGCGCTGTCGACGATCCACCGCGCTCCGTCACGGTGCGACATGACCTGTGCAGAGCCACTGGCGCGCGAACCGGTGAGATTGAAAACCAGCTCGGCCTTTCCGAAACCGCCGGTCCTCCGTATGGTGCCCTGCGCAAGCGCGCCGCTCTTGATCGGCTCGCCCAAGGCCGCCACCACGCGCGAGTCGTTCTTGAGGAAGGCCAGAGACGCCTGATACGCTTCGGTCTTCTTGAATCCCATCGCGCCCGCCCCCAGCATCACCGTGGCACCAAGAAGGAGCACCGTGACCATCGCGCCGATCGCGATGGCCACGTAGACCACCCATCGTGAGCGGTCCGGACGGCGCGGCACCCCGGGCGCCGCATGGTCAGGAACGCCGGGGGCCGGAACTGGATTGGGCGCAGGGGCCGGTTCGGTTGAGGGTTCGGTCGCTTCGGGAACGGGAATGGCGCGAAGTGTGTTCATGCCCTGTACGTCGGGCGGCTACTTCCGGGGGTTGCGGACTTTCTTCTCGCCTCGTCCGCGCCCCGCTTCCCCCAAGACCCGGGCAGTGTTCGTCTCGCATCAACGGTGTTCGCCAGGCGAACCGACGCCCATCAGTACGGCTGCTGTCCAATCACGTTGCCGGGCGGGTCGTAGCGGCAGACGATGACCGTCTGACCGCCGCAGGAGGCCGCGCCGCAGCCGATCTCGACGGAGCTGCGCCAGACAATCTGCGTGTAGTGCCCGGCAACGAACTCGTAGCGCGGTTCGTACGTGTACTGGCTTTTCTCGTCGGCCCACATGGAGACGGCGGCGGAAGGCTTGAGGTTCGTGCCCGCGGCGAGGTTCTCGCCGTAGCCGCTGTTCGTGTCGTGCTGCAGACCGCAGTGGACCGTGTCGCGGAGGTGGTCGGCCCAACCCTGAGCGCTTGCCGCGACGGCGTCGGACCAGCTCACGGGCGGCAGAGGCTCCCATGTGCCCTGGTAGTTGGGAGGCTCGGTCACCTGTGCACGCACCGCGTTGTGGGCGGCGACGATTTCGTTTGCTGACGACGCGAGTGTGCTCTCGCGATCCGTGCTGCCCGCGTCGTTGCTGCAGGCGGCAGTCAGTACAGCCAACACGGCGAGCGAAGCGATGGACGCTGCCGTGATGGGTCCGAGCAAGTGTCTGCACACCATGGCGATGGTCTCCTGTTGGCCTTCGACATGATAGCCGAAGCCGCGCCTGCCCCCACCACTGCCTTTACCAGCCGCGATGGCGGCCTCCTGCCGGCATGCGGCCGGCGGCTTCGAGTCTTCTGGCACGAACCCGCACCCGCGTCGCTCGACGCTCAGACCCTGGTGAGATACAGGGTGCCTCCCGACGGCTCGTACGGAGCCACGTCCGGATCGAACGGATGCGCCAGGTCCACGCCGCCCATGTTCGTGCCGACGAGCAGCAGCCCCGACAGCCCGTGCAGATCCACGACACGTTGTTCCACGAACGTCCCGCGCTCCTGGAACGGAACAATCACCCTCGAGTCTTCTGTTCCGTCCGGCTTGACACGAACGACGGTCCACTGGAAGGCGACCGGCGCCTCCCACTCGACACGCAGCCCGAGCGTGAGGTCAGCCGGTGCAGCCACGTCGAACGGCACCCAGAAGACAATCGCGCCCGTGGGCTCGACCGGACGGTTGAAAGCGACCCTGCGAGGCAGCGACGACAGGGCCAGCGTCGTGTCCGTCGTGAGGTTTCCGAGCTCGCCGGCCCAGCGAGCCAGCGAGAGCACCGAGCCTGGCCGCCCGAGCAGCGCGCGCGAAACGGCAAAGTCGCCGAGAAGTACCGGCAGCGGCATGGGACGGTCCTGGAACGTCGCTCGCAAAACATCGAGCACGTCTGGCTCGTCGTGCCAACGCCAGGCACCGGGCTCGGTATGTGAGCCGGACAGGGCAAGCACCATGGTCGAGAGATCGCCGGGAGCAGACGAGGCCCACTTCGACTCGAGGTACTCGAAGACGAGTGCCGCTCCCTCGGTCGCTCGGCTGAGCTCGCTGCCGAACACGGCCGAATAGGGTCGCATCTGTGCGTTGCTGATGGCGAGCACGTCCTGGTCGCAGGGACTGCCGGCGATCCACCAGAGGTGGGTTGCATACGCGCGACGAAGGTGGGGGGTGGCCGCCGGATCGAGTCTGGCCGCAATGGCTTCGGCGACGCACAACGTGGCAGCGCGGTCCAGAGCGGAGGGATCCCCGGGTCCGACCAGACAGTATCCACCGGCGGAGTCGAAGGTCCCGAACCGAACCGCATCAGCGACCAGCTCGACCCCAGGGGCTCCAGGCTCCAGGTACAGGTCCAGCGCCGGAGAGCCGCCCGCCACATCAGGGGCCGGAGCGGGCAGGTCGAGTGCCAGCACCAGGGTGTCCAAGGCGCTCTCGGAGGCCGCCAGCAAACCGAGCACCTGGAAGTCGGCCACGCCCGGTGCCCGATGGACACAAACCGGCCAGCGAAAAGAGCAGATCGGTCGCTCGCCGCGGTCATCCGGACGCTCAGACTCGAGGAAACGCGGGCCCCCTGTGGGTAGACTGGGGTCGACCGGCGCAGGGGAAGGCGGAGGTGGCCGAAACCCGAGGAGAATCGACTGCCCCAGCGCCGTGGCGGGAAAACACGCACCCAAGGCGCACAAGCCCAGAACGCACGTCAACCGTGGCAACCGGGGTCGCCGGGGTGCTTCCAGGCCGTGGGTCGGGGCTCGGGCCATGGCGACGGTGGGCTGGCGAGGAGACCTGCCTGGATTTGACATGATCTCGCGCCCAGGCCGTATACTGGGAAGCCGCCGCGCTGCAAAGTCGGCGGGCGAGGCCCCATGGCTAGACAAGAGTTTTGCCCCGAAGGCGCTGTGAGCTTCGACCTGGGTCGAGGTCGCGTCGAGCTCGACGCCGCTGTCGCCCGCGTGCTCGTCCCGGTCGATGCGTTGCTCGAGCTCTGCGGCGCGGCAGGGTCGGAGGCGCTGCGAGATTTCGGCCGCCGGTTGGGCTCCGAGGCCGGCCGTCGAGTCGCCGCACGATTGTCGGACGGGTTGGAGGACGTAGGCGTCGAAACGGTCGTGGAGCACCTGGGCGGCGACTTGGCATTGGTCGGCCTCGGCTCCATGGGGACGGAACGCTGGGGCTCGGCTCTGGTCGTGACGTTCAGCGAGTCGCCTCTCGGCCATGCCGGGCGGGCCATCCTGGCCGCGGTCGTGGAAGGTGCGCTGCAGAGGGCCTTCTCTCGAGATGTGACTGCCATAGCCCTGGACGAAGAGGGCGACTCGGTGCGTCTGCTCATCGTTCACCCGAAGACAGAACCGATGGTTCGCGCATGGCTCAACGCGGGCGTCTCCTGGGGAGACCTACTCGCCCGTCTGCACGAATTGGCAGCCTCAGGGGGAGTACAGTGAAGGCTGAGCACCAGATCGCACGCCTCGAACAGCTGCTCGAACGCGTCCGCCGCAATGCGGCGGCGCCCAGAGTGGGCCCGACTTCACCCGTGCGCGAGCCGATCGCCACAGGCCCTTTGCCCGAGCCAATGGAGCTCTCGGACGATGATCTGATCGGAGTGGTGTCTGACGCACCCCCCGGACCGGACGCAACCACGGAGCAGGCGGTGGCCACGGCAGTGGCGTTACTGGGCCAGCAGCCACCGCTGGCTGTCGTGCCGGAGCAGACCGAAGGGATGGCTCAGAGCATCCCGCCGGCTGGCATCCCAACACATGAGCTACCGCGCGTTCTCACCTGGCCGCCAGAGCGCAGGCCTCTGCAGGTCGACCCGACACTCCGACCCCCGAAGCCCGAGCCGGCCAAACTGCAGCCGCTTCCAATGAACTTGGTGAGCGAGCTTCCCTCGGAATCGTCGTGGCGACCATCGGCTCCCAAAGAGGTCGTGGCCGAAGGTCCATCGCCCGCTGACTCGTTAGCTGCCGAGGAGCTCGCGGAGGGGGACGAGGCAGGCATCGAAGCGCCGCTCTTGACCCCGCCACCGGAGTCGGGTCATCAGCTATTGCCCGAGTCGCCGCGTGCGTGGACGGCTGGCCCGAGTCAGAGCGCCGGGAAACTCGAGCTGGTGGAGGAACAGGAGGAGGACATCGAGGCCGAAGGCGTACCGCCAAGCGGCCGCAAGGTCACCGAGACCTACTCGCTCCCTCCTGGCACCGAGCAGTTCGTGCAGCACGTCGAACTCGACGAGGCCCTCGGAGGCGAGCTGGAGCTCGAGGAGCTGCCGGAGCCACCGCGCGCGTCCACGACCCTGGCGAGCCCCCCTTCCCTGCCGATGGGTGAGGACTTGGCCGAACCTGGGGTACAGGAGGCGCGCGTCGTCGCGGGGCTCGCCGTCGAAGTAACGCGGCGACCCGAGGTGCCGAGCGGCACCGCGCCAGCTCAGTACACGAGTGTTCGACAGGGTTTCGCGCCTCGTACGTTTCTCGAGCTGCTGGACGCGTCACTCGGGCTCGGGAACAAGTCGTAGGACCGTCCCGCGCAACGTCGGGACGGGGCCGTCCATGACGGGGCCGTCAATTCCATGACGGTCCTGGGCGAAGGGGTGAGTGCATGGAACGGGCCGCAAGTTCGCGACTTCGTGTGCCCGACAGGGGACGACTCAACTCCGTAGAGCAAGCGGCCGTATGCGGGGAATGCTGTTGCGTCACCGCGTCCGCCGCGCTCGACGTTTGCGGCTCCCACGCCAGGGCCTGCTCACCCGTCCGGAAGCGCTGGCAACGACCGGCTGCGTACAGTTCATCGCGGGGGGCCGTCTGGCTCGTTTGCTGCAAGCAGGCGAGGACTGGCTCACCCATCGCATCCTCGCCTACGCCAAGCGGCAGCAGTTCACACGGTACACGTCCACGCTGGCGGAAGCATGGCGGCTGTCGATCCGTGGGCTCACCGCATCGCTGTTGACCGCGATCGAGTGTTACCGGAGCGTCCCCGAGCTCGGCCCGGAACAAGCGGACGGTTCGAATGCGGTCGCGGCCTTCGCGCTGCTCGAGGCGCAGCGGCACCGCGCACGCGGCGTTTCCCTGTTCATGTTTCTCGGCCTCTACAAGTACTACAGGCAGAGCTATCTGGATTGGATCGAGCAGGCACCGCTCTCGCTGGCGGAGCGCAGACTCGGGGTGGCGTTCGTCGGGCGCGTGTTCGATCGCATCGAAATCGCGCTTTGCTGCGAGTGGACCTCGAAGCCAGAAGCGGAACTGCTGCGCGAGCTGCAGAACACCAACCGCACGGTGACGAACGAGAAGAACGCCTATCTGACGGTGTTCGAGAGCGTACTCGCGCCGGTGCTGCTCCTCGACGCCGAGGGGCGTATCGAGACGTTGAACCACGCGGCCGCCAAGCTCGTACGCGCCAGGGCCGCACCGGGTGCGGCGTACTACGGCGAAGAGGGATCCGGTAGCCAGACCGATACTTGGCATCCGCGCGGACAGCCCGTCGCAGCGTTGTTCCCCTGGTTGCCCGACACGCACGCGCTGCTCGCTGACCCGACGTCTGGGTCGGTGGTCGAGTGCACGGTCGCAGACGAGCGCGGTCCCCGTGTTTTCGAAGCGCGCGCGTCTCGACTCGTAGACGTCAGCGAGAAGATGATCGGCACGGTGATCGTTCTGAACGACATCACCGAGCACAAGGCCCTCGCCGAGCGACTGGATGGTCTGGCGCGCACCGACAGCCTCACGGGAGTGAACAACCGCCGCCATTTCCTCGAGCTCGCCGAGCTGGAGTACGTGCGCGCGCGTCGCTACTCGCGAGCGCTGAGCGTTCTGGTGGTCGACATCGACCACTTCAAACTGGTCAACGACACGTACGGCCACGCTGTCGGCGACGAGCTGCTGACAGCGCTGGCACGCGCCATGTCGGGGACGTTGCGGGCCGTGGATACTCTGGGCCGGATCGGCGGGGAAGAGTTCGCTATGGTGCTACCGGAGACCGCCGGGGATCAGGCGGTTCTCGCGGCCGAGCGGATCCGTCTGTCCGTCGGGCGAGCTGTCGTGCCCACTGCCGTGGGGCCCGTGTGCGCGACGGTGAGCGTGGGCGTGGCGACGCTCGAGGGTTCTGACCACAGTCTCGATGACCTGCTGGGCCGCGCTGACGGTGCACTGTACCGAGCCAAGGCGCTCGGGCGAAACGTGGTGGCGACGGCCTCGCCCGGACGGCCACCACTGCCATCCCCCTGGCGCTCTTCCTTCGCCTCCGAGTCTGCAGCGGGTCCGGACAGCAGCGCGAACGTCGCGCACGGCCGACTGCGGAGCGCGTAGCTCACCCCCGACCTGGACCGGAAGCCCCTGGGCAGCACATGCGGCCAGATCCGTCTGTTCGTCGGCGCCGGAGATTCGGCTAGTATGGGAGCGTTGTCACGCCCCACATCCGTCACAGACGCCGAGGCCGTTTCGAGCCACTGGCGAGCCCTCCGCAACGGCGCACTGCTGCTCGGGCTGCTCCTGGGCGCATGCCGCACCGGGCCCGCCTCGGGTCCGAGCCCTGCCGAATGCACGAGCCGCGGCTCCGAGCCGCGTTTCGATGTGCCAAGTCCGGTCGGAGCCGTCCCATCCGAAGTCACGGTGGAGCTGGTTGCCAGCACCGCCTGGCTCGAGGCCAAGCTCGAGAGCGAGGTTCCGGTGGTTCTCGCGCAAGGGGAGCAGTCGGCGGGCATTGCGGGCCGAGTGCGCTTCGGCGTGCGGCGCGGTTCGTTCGACATTGCGCTCGCGGAACGCGACCTGGTCGTGACCACACCCGTCGACGCGAACGTCACGGTGTGCAAGCCCATCGCCGGATTCTGTCCGGTTCTCGGCCGCTGCGCTCCGCGCCTCGCAGTGACCGCAACCGTGCCTGTCGTTCTCGACGAGCACTACGGGATAGGCTCGAGCAAAGTCACGACCCAGCTCGTCCGCGGCTGCCGGATCCTGGGCCTCGACGTGAGCGGCGAGGTCGCGCGCCGCGCCGCGCAGGAGGCCTCGGGCGTGAAGCGGCGCATCGACAAGTTGCGGCCCGACCTCAGGCCCTGGGTGCAGCGGGGTTGGGAGCGCGCTCACCAACCGATTTCGCTGGGCTTGCTGGGCTGCTTGCGGCTGCGACCCGAGGGCATCACGCAGCGGGCGCCCGAACTGCGCGAAGGCCTGCTGTCGACGGCGCTGACCGTCTCCGGCAGCCTTTCGCTGGACCCGACCTGCCCAGAGCGCTCGGACTCGGCCGACCCACCCGATCCGCCGCCCGAGCTGAGGCTGACCGAGCAGGCGCGCGAGACACGGCTCGAGCTTCCGATACGAGTCCGCTGGGACACGGTCAGCGGCGAGCTAGGCCGCGCGTTGGCCGCAGGCAAGCACGAGCTCACCGTGACGGGCGTGCACGCGGGCGGAGTGGCGGAGCGGGGCGCCGCCCGAGTGCTCGTGGCCCTGACGGTGACGGGCGCCTGCGACAAGGTCTGGATGACGGCCGAGCCCCTGCTCGACACAGCCGAGAACCAGGTACGCCTTCGCGATATCCGCGCGGTCTCCGGGTTCGAGGGTGGCATGGATCCGGAGCAGCTGGAACGACTCGGCCGGCGCTTGAAGAGCACGGCGGCGATCAGCGTTGCGTTCGACCCCAAGAACGTTCAGGCCGCGCTCCCCGGCCTGGTGGAGCACAGCCTGGATCTCCCCGAGGGCATGAGCGTCGACTTCGACCTGAAGCCCACCGAGGGGCGGGTTCTGCTCGACAGCGACGGCCTGGTGCCGGTGCTGGGGTTGAAGGGGCGGGTCATGGTGCGGCTGCGGTAGTCGAATCTCCGCACCGCGGCGCGGCCCTCTGAGCCCTCACTTCAGCGGCTAGCTCGCTCACGGATTGGCGAACACGGCATGTCATCGTCTAGCGGATCCGTTCCGTCAGCCAACGGGGCTCGCCTGCCGGCGCGCATCCAGGTGAGGTTCGCGACGTGTCCAAGGCTGCTACGTCGTCGAACATTCCGGACAGCTGCGTCTCCGAGCATTCGGGGTCGGGCTGTAATGGCTAGCGATCTCGTCCGCCGTCACGCCGCTGCGCGGTAGTCATGGTGACGGCCACCGAGCACCGCCCTCCGAGCCCGTGGGTACGACGGCGCGATTGCGGCGCGAATCCGTCGCGACGTCGTGATTGGCCCGAGCCGCCTCTGCGGGACCCTCGGCTGGTGCCGGAACGGCACCAGGTAAGCCCTGCCGTCCGGCAGCCGATCTCCGACCAGCCGGCACCCGGAGACCCGAACCAGGCCCAGGAGCAGACGCACGACGGCCACCAGGATCTGGACGTGCCTGTCGAGTTTGGCCACTCTCACGTGTAGCTCGATCTCGCTCTTCGATACGGCTCCAGCCCCGACCGCCGGCTTGAAGTCTCCGCGCAGCCAACCGACGGCAGTGGACCGGGGGATGTTCAGATCCGGGAAGAGCTCTGGGTTGCCGGTGGCCGGATGAGCTCGCGGACACGGGGGTCATGGACGTTGCGGGCGACGGTCTTGGCGGCCATGCGAGCAGCGTCGCCGGGTAGCCCGTTGGAGACCAAGCCTGCCGGCAGCCGAACCTCAGGTCGTACCGAGATTCTGGAGTAATTCCCAGCGTGTCGATACATCGCGCCGACAAGTTCAGAAGGTCGTGACCGAGAGCAAGGCTGGAGCCGGCGCCTACCCTCTTCTAGTTCCGCGCTCTCGTTCTTCGAGCGTCGCCTCGAGGTATAGCAACATGAGCTTGTCCTTGGGACGCGGCAGAGCACGCTTCAGTTCGATCAGCTTCTCGAGCTTGAGCAC
>JAFGIS010000450.1 GCA_016929495.1 Polyangiaceae bacterium
CCAGTCGTCGTCGAGCAACGGAAACCGCGCGATCCACCATTGGTAGCTGGGATCGCCCGGAGCCGGCAGCACTCGCTCAGGGACATCCGGGCGCTGCAAGCCCTGACCCGAGCGAGCGACAGGCGTCTCGTTGGGCGCTTCGAACCGCATCTCCGGCTCGACTTGCGTCCGGACCTCGCCCGTGGACGCTGCTATCGGTAGAGTCGACGCCCCGGACGGCGCAGCCTCTCGCCCGGTCGCAGGCGCGCGTGCGACCGGCGAGGGTGACGAGCTGCACGAGCGGCCCGCCAGGATGACAACGACCACCAGAGTGAGCGACGCTGCCAGTGCCGCCGCAGCCACGCGTTTCGTGCGCTTGCGAAGCGGCGGCGCTGCGTGGGCCGCGGCATCGGGCTCGTCGTCGCCGCTCTGCTCGGGCGGGTCGTAGCTCGGCGCCTGCCCGAACAGAGCCGCGACGCGGTCGTCGTATTGCTCGTCGAGCGCGGCTTCTTCTGCTGCCGAGCAACCAAGCTTCACGGCCGTCTCGACACCGTCTTGGAGCTCGTCCGGAGCTTCGTCGAGCTCCGCCGAGCGCAGCACGTTGCGTTCGAACGGGCTGAGGTCCGCCGCTTCTTCGTCCTGCTGCGACAGCTCCGGATCAGCGGATGGATCGGCTGCGCCAACGCGTGCGAGCCCGGAACGAAACAGCTCGCGTGCCCGTGCGTGCCGCGCGCCCGTCTCGGCGAACGAGGCGTCGATGAGATCGGCTGCCTTGGAGAGCTCCAGTTTTTCGATCTCGTACAGCACGAACGGCGCTCGAATGTCGAACGGCATGCGCTCGAGGATGCGGTCGAGCAGCACGCGCAAGCCCCTGCGCTCGACCATGGAGTCCGCCAGGGACATCGAAGGCGGCGGCAGCGACGATAGGGCCCCCAATCCGCGGCGCCCCTCGGCTGCTGCGAAGCTCTGTGCGTCGCCCGCCAAGCGCACCGCGATCCGGTAGAGCGACTGGCGCACCGGGTCCAGGTGGACGTCCTGCTGGGAGACGCAGTCCATTTCGTCGGCATACAGGAGGAA
This sequence comes from Polyangiaceae bacterium, assembly GCA_016929495.1. Lineage (GTDB taxonomy): Bacteria > Myxococcota_A > Polyangia > Polyangiales > Polyangiaceae > JAFGIS01. Next base: position 1,057 of record JAFGIS010000450.1, read on the forward strand.
GACCTGGACCGTCGCGTCCTCGAGCTGGGAGACGTCGACGCCGAGCCGTCGCAGCAAACGCCACAACGAACGCCAATGCGCTCGCACCAGCGGCAGCAGCTGCTCGAGGACGACTGGTGGCTCGTAGTCGGGTGCGGCGCTATTGGCGGAACCGGACGATGCTGCGCGGCCCGTGTTGTCGTTGCTCTCGCCCATGGCAGCGTCGTGAAAGCACTGACTCGATCCATCCAGCCGACCAGCATCGTTTGGCGAGCTGGTCATCAGGTCTGCGAGTCCCGTGCTTCTTTCGTATCGGGCCGCTGACGGCGGCCGTGCCGGGGTCACAGACCCTCCAAGGATCCTATAGGCGCCAGCGACTTTCAAACGACAACGTTCGTCAGTTCGTCAGGGTGAAGGGCCGGCGTTGGGCTGGGCGCCGCCGAGGCCGACCCCCGAGCTCGGGTCCATGCCGGGTCCGCCGGACTGCGGCGCAACTGCGGCGCCCGTGGGACTTGACATGGCCGGCCGCATCGTCGTCTCTCCGTTTTCATGGACGCGGGTCTGGTGAGAACGGACATCCCGTCGCGGCTCGATCGGCTGCCCTGGTCATCGTGGCACTGGCGGGTCCTGGTGGGTTTGGGCACCGTCTGGATCCTCGACGGCCTGGAAGTCACGATCGTGGGCGCGCTCGGGGACCGGCTCACCCAACCCGAGAGCGGCCTGCGCCTGTCCGCAGCGGAGGTGGGCGGCGCAGCTTCCGCGTACGTGACCGGCGCCGTGCTCGGCGCGATTCTATTCGGCTATCTCACGGATCGGTTGGGGCGCAAGCGGATGTTCCTGCTGACGCTGGCGCTCTACCTGGTGGCCACCGTATCCACGGCCCTGGCCACCGGAGCCGCCTTCTTCTTCGCTTGTCGCTTCCTCACCGGTGCCGCCATCGGTGGTGAGTACTCGGCCATCAACTCGGCGATCGACGAGCTGATACCCGCCAGGGTCCGCGGCGCCGTGGACCTGATCATCAATGGTTCCTTCTGGATTGGGGCGATCGCCGGAGCGGCTGTCTCGATCGTGCTGCTCGACCCAGCGCGGTTCGCGCCGAACGTCGGTTGGCGGCTCGCGTTCGGACTCGGTGCCGTGCTCGGCATCGGCATCGTGCTCGTGCGCCGCCATGTCCCGGAAAGCCCGCGCTGGCTCTTCACGCACGGTCGACTCGCGGAGGCAGAGCGGATCGTGAAGGGGATCGAAGAGCAGGTGGAGCAAGAGAAGGGGAAACTCCCACCGGCGGGCGACATGCTCGTCATTCGACCTCGCCCCAAGACCTCCCTGGCCGAGCTCGCCGTCACGCTGGCCAAGACCTACCCGAAACGGACCGTTCTCGGGCTGTCGCTCTTCATCGGTCAGGCGTTTCTGTACAACGCCATCTTCTTCACTCAGGCCCTGGTGCTGAGCAAGTTCTTCGGCGTGCGTGACGCTCGAGTGGGTCTGTTCATCATCCCGCTCGGTCTCGGCAACTTCCTCGGCCCCTTGCTGCTGGGAAGGCTCTTCGACCGCGTGGGACGCAGGGTCATGATCTCGACGAGCTTCGTCCTGTCCGGAGCGCTGCTCATCGCCACGGCCGTGCCCTTTCAGCTGGGCCTGTTGACCGAGACCACGCTGACCGTGGGCTGGGTGGTCATCTTCTTCTTCGCGTCGGCCGCTGCGAGCTCGGCGTACTTGACCGTGTCTGAGATCTTCCCGATGGAGATCCGAGCCATGGCCATCGCGCTGTTCTACGCCGTCGGCACGGGCATCGGCGGCATCGCGGGGCCGCTCCTGTTCGGCATCGCCATCGAGATCGGAACGGTCAACGCGGTCGCGAGCGGCTACTACCTGGGCGCAATCCTGATGATCCTCGCAGGCGTCGTGGAATGGACCATCGGCGTCGAAGCCGCACAGAAGTCGCTGGAACATGTGGCGCCGCCGTTGTCCGCCGTGAAAGCGCACGCAGAAGGACCGTGAGTCCGGCGAGCGGCGCGAAGGCACTGCCGCCGCGGGTCCCCGATCATCCGCCCGTCTCTGGGCATGGCTGGAGGGACACAAGGTGAGCATGCTGCTGCTGTCGTTGTGCGGCCAGCCGGCTCTGCTGTGCCCTCTGTTTTCCATGCGACGGCTGGCTGGCACATGAGCTCTTGCACGCTTGTGCGAACACAATCGATCTCTACAACGATATTCCCGCAGGACAACCACCGCAACCGTGGCGTCCGGACGTGTACAGCATCATGGACAACAACTGGTTGGGTACGCACTTGGATCCAATCCACAAACTCAAGCTCGGTTGGACCACGCCGATCCTGCGCTCGCTGGCGGACCAAGAACTCTATCTCGGCCCAGTCGAGACGACTGGCAACATCGCCATTGTCGCTGACAATCACGGTTCGAAGGAATACTTCGTGATCGAGAACCGATCAGTGTCTGCGGGCGTTTTCGATGCCTACCTGCCTTCAGGCGGGGTACTCGTGTGGAGAGTCGTTGAGGACACCAACCTCGCTTCCAAGTATTCGGCCACGAAGAGGATAGGGCGCTGGGGGTGGCAGCTCTTGACGCCCGCGCCGCTTCAACCGTTGAACCTTGGCGGCACGAGCTTCGATCTGTCGTGGCTCGAGGGTGCGACTGGGTTCAGAATCAGCGTGATGAGTCAGAGCGGCGATACGGTGAGGATCAAGATTTCCAGTTGAGTTTGTGGGAGTGCAATCGTACCTGTTCCGCGGTCCACGTGGAGCAACTCATCCAGTATCCGGTAGCCGTCGACATGGATCCCGTGCCGGCGTCGTCGGAACACGGCACGCCGCGCAGCGAAGTCTTCCTGGCGCTGCGCATGCCCCCGCAGAACGATCCAATCCCGAGCCTGCACGTTGTCGGGCGAGCCCCTCGACTCGATCGAATCGAGGGGTGAAATCAGGTAGGCAGCCCCGCAGATCTGCGGACAGCGACGGGTGTTTCGACGGCCTCGCCCGCTCGGGGGCGTCGAGGCACTCATGGCTTCGACAGACGCGAGGCACCAGAACCGAGGCCGCGCGAGGCCGCGCGTGCCGTGTCTTGCGGCCGGCGCCAGTACCGACTAGCCTCGGCCCGTGGTCGACGACGCGCCCCTCGACGGCAAGCTCAGCAGAAAATGGGAAGTCGCCGCAGGGCAGTTCTTGCCGGTCCTGACGGCGGGCGCCATTGCGTTGCTGAGCCAAGGCAGCGCACACGCACAAGCACTGCGGTCGCCAAGCGACCTGCCCGCGGCCGGCGCGCGCGAGCCCACCACCGCGGCAGCACCTCCGGCGCCAGAGACCGAGCCGAACGCGTCGGCCCCCGCAAGCGCCACTGAACCGACCCGCCCCGTCGAGCCGGAGCCGCAACCCAAGGCCCCGAGCGCGCCTGCCGCGGCACCGGAATCGGAGACTCAGCCCCAAGCCTCGTCGTCCAGCGGTGCATCGCCGAAGGCGCCCCCGACTGCGTGCGCTCCGTGCGCGTGCGCGGCCGAAGCCAAGGGGCCTCCGCAGGCGCCGGTCGATGAAAGCCGTCCCGAGTCGGGGTACGGCTTGACCATGGCCATCGCCGATCTCATCAACGTGGGTACGCACACATTGATCGGTGTCTGGGGCGTCGCCGACCCGGACAAGTACAAGAAGTCCTGGCCATATACGTTGACCGGTGTCTACGTCGTGACGGGGCCCTTGGTGCACTTGACCAAGCAGCGCCCTGACCGTGCGTGGAAGAGCCTCGCGCTCCGCGTGGGAATTCCGTTGGGAACTGGCCTCATCGGGCTGGTATCATCCCTGGACAGGACGGACAGGACGGGCGGCCTGCCCCGCAATGCGCTAGTCGGCGGCGTGCTTGGCATGGGAGTAGCCGTGTTCTTCGACGATATCGTCCTATCCGGCGCGGACACCGAGGACCTGGGCACCGAGCTCAGCGGGATCCAAGGAGTGGGCCCCTGGGTCGACCTCGAAAGACGCGCGGCCGGCGCAAGCCTCGCGTACGCGCTCTGAACCCCGTCATTCTGCGCCGGACCCAGGATCTCGCAGCGGGGGAGCGAAGCAGCCAGCTCGGGCGCGGCGTTTCCGGTCTCGGGGAAGACTCGTGCGCGCTCGGGCTGCCCTTGCGCACGCGCCGAGTCGGTTCAGCCCGACTCGGGGAGGCTTCGCGCAGACTCAGGCGCGACCGCATACGACTGATCGAAGCGCCTCGCGCTCTCGGGGCAGTCGTGTCCGCGCTGGGAGTCGTCCCGAGCCGACTCGGGGAGAGCTCGGTCACGCTCCGGCAGAGCTCGATCACAGTCGGGGAGGGTTCCGCCGCACTCGGGGACGGGTCCGCCGCACTCGGGGATTGGTCCAGCGCGCTCGGGGAGGGTTCCGCCGCACTCGGGGATAGGCCCGTCGTACTGATGGTGAGCTCACGCACGTGCGCCAGTCACTCGTGCGCAGTCGCCTGGTGACCATCCGGTCGTCCGGA
>JAFGIS010000451.1 GCA_016929495.1 Polyangiaceae bacterium
GACGGCATCGGCGGCGGGACCTGCCAGATCTCCGGGACCCTTCACGGAGCCGCCTTTTTCGCTGGGCTCGACATCGTCGAGCGCCACCCGCATACCCGGCCCAGCGGCTACATCAAGATGGGCCTGGACGCGACGGTGGTCTACCCGACCATCAACATGCAGCTGCGCAATCCCTATGCCTTCCCTGTCGTCCTGCACGAGACGGTGAAGAACGGCTTCGTCCGCGCCGAGATCCTGGGCGCCGAGCGCACGCGCACCGTTACTTTGATTCGGCGCATCTTGGGCGTCATGCCCTATGAGCAGGTCGAACGGCCCGACGACGAGATACCCACGGGAGTACGCGTGCTCGGACAGCGAGGCGTCCCCGGCTTCAAGCTGCGGCGCTATCGAATCGTGCGCGAACGCGCTCACGCCACGCGCGAGCGGTGGGACGAGGTCTACCCACCAACAACACAGATCATCCGCGTGGGCACCGGTCCGGCTGTCAGCAGCCGCCAGCCGCCCAGCGATGATCCACATTCCGAGTACCTCGCCGACGAGTTGCTCGTGGTCACTCAAGGGCCCGATCGTGACGACTCGGAGCCGGACGCGAAGCGTGAGGGACAGACTCTCGAATGGCGCGAGCCGGGCAAGTACGGACGCGCTGGGTGGACCGAAGAGGAGGGGATGCCTTTGTGGCACGGCAAGGACGAGCAGGACGAGCGCAACGCCGACGCGCACGCCAGCCCAGCCCAACGGCGCGAACAGAACTGATGTGGTGGGCTCCGAGCGCTCGGGGACGGCGTGGCCCGACGAGCGTGAGGATCGGACTGCCGCGGAGGCTGGGCCCGGGCGGCACTTCCGACTCGTCAGGCACCCGGGCAGACCGGAAAAAAACAAAAAAAAACAGCCGGCGGCCCGGTCCGGATCTGTCGCGTAGGTATTTGAAATCGCGTCACTTCCTGACGCCGTCACCGACGAGTGATCGAGAATTCTGACAGGCCGGCCTCGCAGAAGGCTTGACTTGGGCCGGCTGCGCGGGCAGAAAGCGTCCGTCGAGGGCGGGCAGCGCTTGACGTTGCATCCCCCGCGGTAAATCCAGGAACCACGACCGGCTGGTCGGTTTACTAAGTGGCTATGAATACTGCAGAAAACGCAACGCAAGCTCCTACGGATTCAGCTGAAGCAACAGACAGCACGACGGGTGGACGCACCGTCGACTGGGAGAACCCCCGCGTCGCGGCGATCCTGATGGCGGCGGCCAAGTGCTTTGCCCGAAAAGGATTCAGCGCCACGACGTTGGCCGAGATTGGCAAAGAGCTCGGCCTTCGCAAGAGCATCGTTCACTACTACTTCGCCAGCAAGGCAGCTCTCATCCACGAGGTGCAGAGCTTCACCTACCGCAAGTACCTTGAGCAGGTCCGCGAGTCGATCTCGTCGGGCGCGGAGGGCGGTGCTCAGGCTGCGCTGCAGTCCCTGTGGGACGCCATGCAGAGCAGCAAGACCGCGACGGGCCTCAACATCGAGGTCTGGAGCGCGGCACGTCGCGACGACGAGCTGAAGCGGCGCGCGGCCGAGCTGCAACAGGATGCCCAGAAGCTCATCGGCGAGGCGGTGTCTGGAGCGCTCGGGATCGATCCCCAGAAGTTCCCTCGCATCGAGCAGCTGAGCCGGCTGCTCATGGCCGTGGTCAATGGACTCTCGGTCAGCGAGTCGCTCGACGGCAACGAAGCCAAGGCCAAGCAGACGTACGAACTGTTCCTCGAGCTGTTGCGCGCGGGGATCGAGTCCGTCAAGTAGCTGTTCGGCTGCTGCGCGTTCGCCCTTCGGGCCGACCTTGGTGCCCTGTCTGCAGGACAGGGCACGCGCCGTCACTGAACCGACCTCGGCCGGTTCGTCGGTTATTGGTTTGTCCGGATCGCCCAAAGACGCAGGATGTGTTGCCCGGGTGGCTGTTCGACGCGGCCAGGCCACCGAAGATCGTCATGGTCATCGGGGTCTTCAAGCCGGAGGACAAGCCCTTCCTTGATTTCGGTGGCGACGACGCGCCTGGGCAGGGGCGTGTGGACGGCTGGCCTGGCGTCGTCGACGCTGCCGACGTACAAGGGTCCGGCGGCGCATGGTTTTCGACAGAGTCATCGGACAGCAGCCAGCGGTCACCGCGCTCACGCGTGCGCTTCGGTCCGGCCGCGTGCACCAAGCGTATCGGTTCGAGGGGCCCGCGGGTGTAGGCAAGGAGCTGACGGCCTATGCCTTCGCGCAGTCGCTCCTGTGCGAGCGCGGTGGGCCGATCGGATGCGGCCAGTGCCGATCGTGCGAACGCGTGGTCTCGCTGAGCCCGGAGCCGCCGCAGGTGCCCCGGCACCCGGACCTGCTGTTGATCGCGCGTGGCCTCTACCCGCCGGCGCTGCTCGGCACGTCGCAGCCCGAGGTCGCCGGGATCGGTATCGAGCAGGTTCGCCGCATCGTTCTTGCGAGGGTCGGCTACCCGCCGCACGAGGGCCGCGCCGTGGTCTGTGTCATCCGGGACGCCGACGAGCTGACGAACCAGGCGGCCAACGCGCTTCTGAAAACCATTGAGGAGCCCGGCGAGCGCATGTTCTTCGTGCTGGTCACGAGCCGTCCGGATCGGTTGCCCGATACGATCCGCTCGCGCACCCTGGCCGTGCGATTCGCGCCCCTTGCCGACCATGTGGTGGCGAGCATTCTCGAACGCAACGGCGCTCCGACCGAGGCGGCCGCGGTCGCAGAAGGCAGTGCCTCCCTGGCCCTGCAGCTCGCCGACCCCGAACAGATGGCGGCTCGACAGGACTTCGCCGACGCTGTGCTGCGGGCCGTGGCGGCGCGCGACTTGGCCGCCGCCCTCGACCTCTTGGAGACGCGATCTCTGGCCCGCGACCGCCTCCGCGAGCAGCTCGCGTTTCTGGCCCAGACCTTTGCTCAGCGCGGTCGTCAAGCTGTTGCTGCCCAGCCTGGCCTCTCCGAGCTCGCCGCGCGGCAGCATCGGATCGTTTTCGGCGCTATCCGCAGTCTCGATCGATTCGGCCAGCCGGCGTTGGTCTTGGAGGCGATGGTAGCGCGGCTGCGGCGCGCTTAGAGCGGCAATCAGTTTGCCGCCAGGCAAACTGATTGCCGCGACCAGACAACCGGCTAGAGCACCGAGTATTACAGAGTTGTGGGCTGTTCGAGCCGCCTCGGTCCCTCACCCTCGCGGGGGACCGAGGCGGCGAGCCCAGCGACTCTGGCAGACTGATTGGTGCTCTAGTGGGGAAACGGCCCGCGAGCTGTGATAGCACTGTCCGGTTCGAACAGAGCCGGGGTCAGCCGGATTGGACAACAGGTCATGAGCATCGAGCGGCCGCTTCTGAGGTTCTCGCAGGTCACCTGGGCTGCCTGGCTCGTCGCTTGTGGCACGACGCAGACGAAGCCAACCGCGGCACCGGTCGGTTCAAACGAAGATCCCACGCTGGTCGCGGCGCTGGATGCTGGCTCGCAAGGGCCGAACATGCTGCTCGGCCCGAGGGCAACGCCGGAATCGGACGACCCAGAAACGTGGACGGACGAGCCAGATCCGGGTGAGCTGGCAGCGGACCCGACGACGGGCCTGGTCCTTCAAGTGTACGAAAGCGGACCCGACCTGCCGTGGAAGCTCAGAGTCTTCAACGCCGGTGCTCGATCGGTGCGGGTAGTGGCCGACCCTCGCCTGCTCTGGTTCTCGGTGCAGGCGCCCGGCAAGAAGAAGAGCCTGACATGCAGGCTCCCCGCAGAGCTGTTCCCGAACGAGCCCGAGCGCCGTTTGCTCGTGTGGCTCGAGCCCGGGGAGGGCTTGGCGGACCGTTTCGATCCGAGGCTGTACTGCTTCGCCGCAGACGGGCAGCGGGGCTTGGTGCCGGGGGCTTTGATCGAGCCGCACTTCGGATGGCCGCCGGCACCGGACAAGGTCGTCTGGCGGCACGGCAGGCGTGATCACGCACCCGTGAAACAGAAGCCCCCGTTCGTCGCCGTCGCATTCGCCGAGGAAGCTGACGAGGAGGAACCTGGGGCAGACGTGGCCGACTGCACCAAGGAGCTGCGCGCTCGACCGTTCTCGCTGCGGAGCGAGTATGCGACCTGGTCTCTTCGCGGATTGACCGAAGTCGCACAGGCCCATGGAGCCGAGGGGCCGCTCACGTTCAAGATCGCTCAAGGGTCCGATGCCCGGGCAGAGCGCTCGGCCACCGTCAGGCTGCGCCTGAAGAACCGCTCCAAGCACAAGACAAGGGTGTTCTTTCGCCGGGAGCTGGTCACCTTCGAGGTGACGGGGACGGACGGAACCAGCACCTGCAGCCCCGCGCCGGACGACCGTGCTCCGGACGCCCAGGAGTATCTGACGCTCGCGGCCGGGCAGTCCATGGACTTCACCTGCGAGCTCGCGGAGCTCTGTCCGCGGGGCACGTTTGGCAGGCCGGGACTGTACCTGGTCCACGCCCGATTCGATGCAGCCGACGACGGCGAGGAGGCGGGCCTGCACGCATTCACGGGCACGGTGGCTACGCCCGAGCCCGGCGCCGTGCGCATTCGCACGGGCGAGATGCCGTTTCTCAGCAGGCATCCCATGCACCGGTTCGGAAGGGACGCCCATGGCCGCGACCGCAGCCGGGAAAGGGCGCCCGGCGACGCCGGCCCCGAACAGGAACCGGCTCCCTCGACCGAGGCCAAGGAGCCTGCGTCGCCCCCGCCGAGCAACGAACCGCCGACGGATGAACCGTGAGATCGCGGGCCGCGGCGGTCGCCCTCGCACTGCGGGCATACGCGCCGAGCGCGAGTCAGAGGCCAGCCCGGGTCGCGCCGACCAGCACGCTCGGCCTCGGTAACTCGAACCAGACCGACCGCGAGCGCCCGGTTGTCGAGTTTGGACCACATCGGAACGGACACGTCGCTGTGCTCGTCACGCTCGCCCTGGGAGCCAGCTTTCTAGCTCGCTGCTCTCGCGTTCACAACCGCCGCACCCAACGCTCCCAGCGCGGAGCGGCCTCTTCCGGGGTCATCCCCACCACCTTCTTGAAAGCCTCCTCCCCGGTCCTGTCGCTCGCGGCATTGTCACGCCACCCATGATAGAAAGACCAGAGCAGGTTCCGCTGCTCGAGCCACAGGCACACGTAGCGCGCCAGAGCGTAGTTGAGCCCTTCGTCCTGTCCGCGGAAGACTTCGTCACTCATCCCGAACAGCCGCGGCAGCCTGACCAAGTCTCGCCGCTTGGGGGAATTGAGCGCCGCCATGAGCCCTGCGTAGCGCCAGTTCTTGACGCCGCGGATCTCGCCCGGTTTGGGCAGGGCGAAGCCTTCGTACAGCGAGGCGATCCCCTCGTTGAGCCATTCCGGAGCGTCGGGGAAATCCGTCTCGATGATTGGATGCACCAGCTCGTGAGTAAGCGTGCCCACGCCGGGCCCGACGTTCATGACGATCTTGCGCTCTTCGCCCAGGTAGAAGCCGTAGATGGAAATGCACGCGCTGCTCCAACGGCGCCGGCAGTACGCGTCATAGGGCGCGGCGCTCGGAAACAGGTAGACGGAAACAGCGCGCGCGGGCTTGCGTGAGAAGCGGCCGTTGAAGTACGCGTCCAGAGCGGTCTTGACGACGCTCCGGGCAAGCGCGCGGGCCGTCCCTGCGCTCGGCGCGGCGACCACGAACACGTCCTGGACCACGGTCGCCCCCGACGACGGCCCCAGTTCCCGTTTCGCCTCGTCGATCCGCCGCGCGACATCGGCGACGAGGTCGTACGCGGGCGTTGCGGCGATTGGCGCAGCGCTGGCCGCGGCAGACGCCGGCTGCCCGGGCAGCAGGACGCAGCAGAAGCGTGCTGGCTGATCCGCCTCGACCGTGAGCTCTTTCTCCACACGACTGCCGCTGGCCGTCGCAGTCTCCGACCATAGCGGTTCCTTGTCCGACGCGGAGCGCCTCCGCTCTATTCGATACGAGGCCCCTGCAGTGAGCCCCTCGCAGGCGATGCGCAGCTTGACAGTCGCCGGTCCCTCGTCGATGACCGAAAGCCGCGCCGGCTGCCGGTCGGATGGATGCGCCAAGCCCTGCAGCCGGATCCCGTAGCTTACGTTTCTGAAGGAGAGCCCGGGGGTGGTCGTGTCGCTGACCCACGCGCGATGGCCCCAGGTGGTATTGACCAGGAAGCCTTTGGGCCCATGGCCTACCACCAAGACGAAGTGATCAAGGCCCCACTCGGGGTGCTGGGTGGGCAAGATCTTGACGCCAGCGAAAACGGGCTCGCCGGCTTCGAGAGCTGCTCTCATCCAGGCCGCAAACGCGTCGTAGCTCCGGCTGCGCGGAGAGTAGAACGCGTACCGCACGCCGAGCCGCTCGAGGGCTCGAGGGATTTCCGACGAGTACAGATCCGGATGCGCTGGTCTCCCGGCCCTGTTGATGAGTCGCTGAGGTGTCCAGGCACCGGCATGCAGGAGGCCTTCCTGGATGGCGGTCTCGCCACACCATCCTGACGCGGGTGACTCAGGCGCCTGCGAGCGCGCCGCGATAGGCAACACCAGCGCGGCATCTGCCTCCGGTCCGCGTGCGGCCCTGGCTGTCGCGGACAGGTCCGAACCCGCCGAGCAAGCCGCGTGCGGACGCGTCTCTAGGGTTGTGCTCTTCTGAGCCGCGAGGGAGTACTGCTCCCCACAGGCCCCGAGCACAGGCAACAACAGCCAGGCTGTAACGAGTCGGTTCATTGCACACCACAAGCATAGACCCTGGCAGGTGTCTCGGCTTGGGCTCAACCAAGCGACCCACGCGCCGGGGTGAATCTGCGTAACCCGCAGGCTCTGGGTCGCGGGGGCGCAACGATGTCAGCGGCCGTTTCGGCGGCAACAGCCCGACACGGCCCATTCAGCCGCGGCCGAGGTATTGCATCAGCCAGGTCATCGCGGGGCGCATCGTCCCGTTGTCTTGCATGAGCCCGGTGTTCTGCAGCCAGGTGGCACCCACGATGTAGCCCCAGAGGGTGACGCCCTTGATGTCGGGATGCTCCCAGAACATCGTGAACTGATCCCGCATGACTTGCGCCTGCCTGTTGTCGTCCGCGATGTTGATGTCGAACTCGGTGATGTAGATGGGCAAGCCCGTCCCACTGAGCATCGTGTCGAGGTTTGACCTGAGGGTATTCAACTGCGCATTGTCGGTGCCGTGGGTCTGGCATCCGACCGCATCGATCGGTGCGCCCACCGACTTGATCGCCTTCACGATGTCGACGGTGTGCCGAGCATCGCCCGAAAGCTCGATGTTGTTGTAGTCGTTCAGGATGAGGATGGCGTTCGGGCACGCTTCTCGCGCCCACTTGAACGCGTTGGCGATCCAGTCCCATCCGCTCGTGCCATTGCCCCCTATGCCGTCCTTGTACGCCGGTGTCGTGTGCGGGGGCGGCTCGTTCACCACGTCAATCATCGCGACATCGGGAAAGCGCGTGCAGAACTCCGTCATCCAGTTCTTGACCGCAGCCTCGGCATTGTCGTTGTTGACCCACTTGGGCTGCTGCGCTCCCCACACGAAGGTGTGCTCCTTGAAGATGATGTTGTTCTTGACGCAGTAGTCGTGCATGGCATCGAGCGAGTTCCAGTTGAACTGGCTCTGGGAGTTCGGCTGCGTCGAACCCCATTTCCCGGCGTTTTCCGGCGAGAATTGATCCCAGTACTTCGAGAAATCCGAGCGGATCTGGTTGCGGGTATCGATGTTGCCGGCAAACTTCCTGAGGCTGCCCGGCGCCCCGCCGTTGCCCGTCGTGCCTCCGGTAGGCTCTGTCCCGCCCGCGCTCGTCGTGCCGCCGGTGGCCTTTGTCCCGCCCGAGGCCGTCGTGCCTCCTCTCCCGCCGCTCCTGCCCCCGGTGGACTCTGTCCCGCCCGCGCTCGTCGTGCCGCCGGTGGCCTTTGTCCCGCCCGA
>JAFGIS010000452.1 GCA_016929495.1 Polyangiaceae bacterium
AACTGATGCCTCTGGTCAAGAGTCGACAGCCGTGAGTCGAGAGCGCCGGAGGGGATCCCCAACTCTCGACTCAAGGCTCTCGACTGTCAGGAAGTCCGGCTAGCCCGGTGACGCGGGGCTCCGGCGCAACAGTCAGCACAGCCCATCAGGCCGCAGCATGGCTTGTCGGGCTGGGGCGGAGCCCCGCTAGCTCGCTTCGCTCGCCGTCTGGGGGAACAAGAGGTCCACGAAGCGCTCCGCGGTCGGCTGGGGCTCGTGGTTGGCGAGTCCGGGCCGTTCGTTCGCCTCGATGATGCTGTATGCCGCACCACCCAGGGCAGGGACGATCAAGTCCAGTCCAACGACCGGGATGTTGAGAGCCTCGGCAGCTCGCTCCGACGCCGCGACGAGCGTTGGGTGCAGCATGCTGGTCACGTCGTGGATGGTTCCTCCCGTGTGCAGATTCGCTGTCTTGCGCACCGTGACCGTCTTGCCGCAAGGCAGCACCGAATCCAGGTCGCAGCCTTCTGCCCTCAGACAGCGTTCCGTCTCGGCGTCCACGGGGATCCGGCTTTCGCCGCCCGTAGCGGCTGCCCGACGCCGGCTCTGCTTCTCGATGAGCTCTCGAACACTGTGCTCGCCGGTCCCGGTGACGCTCGGAGGACGGCGGACCGCCGCGGCGACCATTTTGAAGTTGATCACGATGACCCGGAGATCCTCCCCCTCCACGAGCTGTTCGAGAACCACGGGACCCGAAAGCTGTCGCGCGCGCCCGACCGCACGCTCGAGCTCGTCGGGATCGCGCAGATCGACCGCGACGCCGACACCCTGCTCGCCGCGCGCTGGCTTGACCACCACGCGTCCGTGTTGGCGCAGAAACTGTCCGTTGGCCGCCTTGCTGCCCGCCTCGACCTGGGCTGGCATCTGTAGTCCGGCGCGGGTCAACACCCTGCGCGTTACGCGCTTGTCGTCGCAGCGACTCATCGCCACGGCAGAGGTGAGCTCGGTCAGCGATTCTCTGCACACCACGGTACGGCCTCCAGACGTCAGCTCGAAGTAGCCGTGCTCCGCGTCGAGGATCCCGACGCCGATACCGCGCCTGAGGGCCTCGCGGATGATAATCTGCGCATAAGGGTTCATGTCGGCATCAGGTGGCTTCGACAAGAACAGGCGCTCGTTGATGGGATTCCTACGTTTGACGCAGAACACCGGAACGCGTGCGAATCCAAGCTTCTCGTACAGGCGAATGGCCTGCGCGTTGTCGTGCAGCACGCTCAGATCCATGAAGGCGCGCCCACGCGCGATGTACTGTTCCAGCAGGTACGTTACCAGGGCGTGTCCCACCCCCGGACAGCGAGTGCGCGGATCGACCGCGAGCGCCCAAAGGCTGCAGCCGTTCTCCGGGTCGTCGAAGGCCTCGACATGATCGATGCCCAGGACGACGCCGATAACCTCGTGGGTTGCCTCATCCTCGGCCACGACATAGGTCAGCTGCCGCGAGCGCCTCTCTCTCCAGATGAATTCCGGATCCGCAGCCACCATGTGACGCCGCAGGTAGATCTCGTTCATGGCGACGGCGTCGGCTCGCGTCTGTAGCTTTCGCACGACGAAGGGGCGCGGCGACGGCTTCTGTCGGTACTTCTCCAGGTAGAGACGGTACGTGTGCGATGGGTCCAGAAACAGGTCCTGGCGAGCGTAGGAGAGCACGACGTGCGGATCGCTCAGGTAGAAGGCCAGGTCACGCTTGCCCGGGGCCTCCTCGAGCAGGCTGCGCGCCACGGCCTCGTTGTCGTCGAACGTGTGACCGAAAAGCAAGCGACCCCAGCCACAGTCGACGACGACGTTCTTCTGCACCTTCTGACGCGGGCGAAGACCGCGCTTCCAGGTCTTCAGCGACGGGGCATTGTCGCGGTCGAGCCTGTGATCCGACACCACTCTGCGGTCGAGGTTCATCCGTTCCTCCTGTCAGAGTTGGTGAGCTCTCGGCCGTAGCTCGAGCAGCGCCAGCTGCTGGTGGCCGGCAAGAACCTCATCGGCACCCTGACCGCTCTGCAAGACCTTGACGTGCTTCTTGACCTCCTCGCTGAGAAGGTAGAAGCCGATGGCCGGTCGACCATCGAAGCGTGCCTCACCGCAGATTTCGCGCATCAGTCGCTCTCTTCGCGTTGGGGGGCAGAATCGCGCCCCCGAAAGGAACTCTTCTGCCATGAACGCGCGACGACCGACAGATATCGCCGACGTCACGGGTGCTGATTTCACGAGTAACAGCCCCAGCAGGGGTTGTCCAGTCGTCATTTCGGCTCTACCGTCGCAGAGGACGTGTTCCGGATCAGCGTCACTCGCGTGAGCATCGAACCAGGCGGCTGACCCGACCCGTCGACAGGCCGCAGGCGGCGTGGCCGCAGCCAGTCGCGCGCGCAGCAGGAAGCTGCGGCAGCTTGTCCAAAGCCACTCCACGAACCACGCTGTTGCTCACGCAATGTGCGTGCCAAGCCCCCATTCCGTGTTTCCAGGGCATAGCGGCAGGGAATCTTGAAGTCATGACACGCGACTGTACCCACGCTCCGCTCGGAGAGCAGGTCGATGTCACCGCCCGGCTGACGGCGCGCAGCATCGCGACAGGCATGCTGATTGGCGGTCTGTTGTCGATCTGCAACGTCTACAGCGGCCTGAAGGTCGGGTTCACGACGAACATGTCGATCGCAACCGTGCTACTTGGCTATGGTTTGTGGCGCTTCCTTCAACGGTCGAGCACAACGCACCCCTTTGGTCTGCAGGAGAACCTGACCAGTCAGACAGCTGGTTCTGCTGCCGCGTCCATCGCAGGCGCCGGGCTGGTCGCCCCCATCCCGGCGCTGACCATGATGACGGGTCAACGACTCGACTGGACATGGCTCGCATCGTGGGCGCTCTCCATCTCTGTGATCGGCGTGTTGGTCGGGATGAGCCTGCGTCGACAGCTGATCTTGACCGAGCGCCTTCCGTTCCCGTACGGGCTCGCTGCAACCGAGGTGCTGCGAGAAACGTATGCGCGTGGCCGAGAGGGGCTCCGCCGTGTCCAGGTGCTCATCGCTGGGATCAGTGGCGCGGGTGTGCTCAAGGCAGCGGTTGAGGTTGGACGAATTCCACAGCTTGGCCTTCCCGTCTCGCTGTCGCTTCGCGGGGCCGCCGCCGACGCGGGGGTCCGCGTGGCAAGCGCCAAGAATCTCGGATTCGTCTTGGATCCCAGCGTGTTGATGATCGGCCTCGGAGCACTCATCGGTCCACGTGCCGGGGCCTCCATGGTGCTCGGTTCGGTGCTGGCGTACGCCGTGCTCGCGCCTCGGATTCTGGCGCTCGGCTGGGTCGACGCTCGAGCGCTCGACCCCGAGCGCCTGTGGTTCACCGAGCTTGCTGGATGGCTGCTCTGGCCAGGGGTCGCGCTGATGGTGAGCGCGGCCCTGACCTCCTTGGGTTGGGTGGTCGCATCGTCCGTTCGCCGCCTCCTCCGACAGCGCCGCAGCCAGGGCCAACCGGCGCAGGCCACGCCCCTCGCGTCGGAACCGGCATCCTCCGAGACGGCGCACGACGTCCCGCGTCGGTGGCTCTGGGCCGGTCTCGCCGCTGCGGCAGTTCTCTCGGTTGCGCTGCAGCTGTGCCTGTTCGGCATCGAACTGCACGCCGCGATAGCCGCGGTCGTGCTGACGTTCCTGCTGACGTTCGTGGCGGGGCGAGTGACCGGCGAAACGGGGATCGCACCCATCGGGGCCATGGGGAAAGTCACTCAACTGGCGTTTGCCGGCATTTCTCCAGGCAACGCCACCGCCAACCTGATGAGTGCCAACGTGACGGGCGGGGCTGCGAGCCAGTGCTCCGACATGCTGCACGATCTGAAGACCGGCCACCTGCTGGGAGCGTGGCCCAGGCACCAGGCCGTGGCTCAACTCCTGGGTGTCGTGTCCGGGGCGCTCTGCGGGAGCGCCGTGTACCTGTTGCTGATCCCGGATCCGTCACGCCAGCTGGTGACGCCACAGTGGCCGGCACCTGCCGTCGCCCAATGGAAGGCCGTGGCTGAGGTCTTCAGCCAAGGGCTGGACCATCTGCCGGCAGGGGCTCCTCTGGCCATCGCGTGCGCTGCAGCAGCCGGAGTCGCGCTCACCCTTCTCGAGCGATGCGTGCGCCCGGCTCTCGCACGCTGGGTGCCGAGTTCCACGAGCATGGGCCTGGCGTTCGTTCTGCCGGCTCACTTCTCGCTGAGCGCGTTCGCTGGCGGCATGCTTTCGCTCATCGCTTCACGACTGCGTCCCGGGCTCCATGAGCGCTTCGGGACCGTGCTCGCCGCTGGACTCATCGCAGGCGAAAGCCTGGTGGGCGTCCTGTTCGCCGTCGCCACGATGGCTCGCGGCTAGAAACTCACCCAGGGGACAGCAGCGCCGTCATGCGCTCGGGATTGGCAATCTTCTGCCGCTTCATAAACGCATCGGCGGCCTGGATGAGTGCCCGACCCTCATCACCACCCAGGATTTCACCCTGTCTGCGGCGCATGGCGGCCGCATGAAGCAGCATGCCGGCATCGTCGAAACCAGCGCTGGCATCGGCGAAGAGCCGGAGCGCTACGTCCTGCCAGCCGCGCTTGGCGGCTATCAGCGCCCGAATGGCACAGCTGATCGGTTTGGACGCAACTGTACCGAGACGGGCCAGCCCGCGAGCATCCTGCTCGGCGGCCCGAAGGAGCGGCTCGTCCGAGCCGGCTACCAGCGCACCCATGGCATGGAGCCAGCGCATCTGAAACCGGGGATGCTGGACGCGAAACAGCAGTGAACGGCGGATCGCCGGCCACTGTTGCTCGATTCGGCTCCAAGCGACAGGGGAGTCGCCAGCACAGATGTCCACCACGGCCGCCGCGATGAGCTGGAACATGCCCTGCAGCTGGAAGCCCGCGGACGAGGGGGACAATCGCTCATGATAGCCGTTCTGCAATGCCGCCTCGTCGGGCAGGGTCGGGCAGGCTTCGGTGGCCTGCCAATTCGGGGTGCATCGGTGGCCTGACCGGCTCGATGGCCGGTTCAGCTGGCACTGGTCTCGAACAAGCAAGGCCCTGGCAAGCCAGCTCTAGCGCAGCTCGTCTGGCTGGGTGCATGCTACTAGGGTGTGCCGTGCGGAGCGCGCTGAGTCGGGATCCAGCGACGACATCCCCAGGAGCGTAGACATCGCACCGGCGCGTGCGGCGCACGACGGGGCTACGGACCTCGGACGAAGCCACGACGCAGCGCGGCATCGCCGCATCCCGGACCAGCGCACACGCACACTCGACGACCCCGTCTTCGCCGAACAAGTCGAGATTCTGTACGCGAAGCTGCCTGTGGCTCTGGCGGGCTCCTCGGTGGTGGCGGTGCTCGCGGTGGCTGCTCTCTGGTCCGAGGGACGTTTCAGCCTGCTGCTCGGCTGGCTCTGCTCCCTACTCGGTGCGGCGGCCCTGCGCTGGGCAGCATGGCGTCGACGACGCGCGCAACCCCGAACGCGGACAGCCGGGGGCTGGGCCAAGCTGTTCGTGGCGGGAACGGCTCTGAGCGGAAGCGTTTGGGGGATCGGGGTCGCGCTGGTGTTCGACTCCTCGCAGCTGCCGCTGCTGGTCGTGTTGGCCTTTGCCACCGGCGGGCTCTGCGCCGGAGCGTCAACGACCGCATCGAGCTATCTGCCAGCGTCCGCCTCGTACATCCTGCCGGCAACCCTGCCTCTCGCGGGGCGATTGGTCGCCGAGCTCGACCCACCCCACGTCGCAATGGGCATCATGGGCGCTGCGTTCGCCGTCGTCCTCGTCGTGGTAGGCCGCACCGCGGAACGCAACGTTGCCGACCAGGTGCGGCTGCGACTCGACCGGGAGGCGCTCGCCCGACGCCTCGACGCCGCGCTGCGGGAAATCGAGGCCGCCAACGTCGAGCTGCAGAGTCAGCTCGCCCAGTCCGAGCAACTCGCAAGGTTGGGTCGTCTGGCGGCAGGTGTCGCCCACGAAGTCAACAATCCACTCTCCTATGTGATCCACAATCTAGACTACGTGGCCCAGCGAGCGGAAGCCCTGCCGTCGTACTCCGATCTCGCGGAGGCTCTCGACGACGCCCGACAGGGGGCGGAGCGGATCCGCTTCATCGTGCGAGACTTGACAGCGCTCGCACCACACGACGCCGACAAGCTCGAAACGGTCCATCTCGAGTCCCTGCTCGGCTCCTGCGTCAAGTTCGCGTCGCACGACCTGGAGGACCGCGCGCACCTGGTCTTCCACGCCCAGCCGTCCCTGTACGTTGCGGCGAACCCCACGCGCCTCTCGCAGGTGTTCCTGAACCTTCTGACCAACGCCGCGCAGTCGATCGTACCAGGGAATCCGTCGGCCAACCTCATCACTCTCTCGGCACGCGCCGCGGCCCATGACATGGTCGAAGTCACCCTGTCGGATACCGGATGCGGCATCGCGCCGGACCAAATCGACCGTGTCTTCGAACCTTTCTACACGACCAAGGCCGTCGGGAAAGGCACGGGGCTTGGGCTCAGCCTCGCCCGCAGCATCGTCGAAGGGCTCGGCGGAAGCGTCCGTGTACGTTCCGTCGTTGGCGAAGGCACCACCTTCGTCGTTCGGATCCCTGCAGGTGTCTCCGAACCCGCCACGCGGACGGCGGGAAACCCCGACGCCACCATACAGGATGGCCTTGCCGGCGTCGCCATCGCGCGGATCCTGATCGTAGATGATGATCGACTCGTGGCGAGGAGCCTGGCACGAGCCCTGAGGCCCCACAAGACGGAGATCGCCAGCGGGGGCCGCGCTGCGCTGGACCGCCTGTGCGACGAACCGGATGGGTTCGACGCCGTGCTATGCGACGTGGTCATGCCGGACATGGATGGAGTCGAGCTGTTCCGCCTCGTGCGCGAAAAACACCCCACGGCGGCCGGCAAGTTCATCTTCGTCACCGGAGCGGCTACGTCGCAAGCGCAGGCCTTTCTCGATGGGATCCATCATCCGCGAGTCCACAAGCCGGTGCACCCCGAAGAGCTCCTGAACTTGATAGCACAGATCTCGGGACCATCCGTCCGCCTCGCGCCACTGGCCGTCCGCAGCCAGTCCTGCTGAGCGTTTCTCCCTTGCCAGGAGCGCGCCCGATGGGGCCGGAAGCGCTGACCCTGTGGCGGTGCATGGGCCGGTCGTCGCCCCGGAGACCGGAGCATGCTGGCCGCGTCCTTGCTGCACCCGCGAACGGGTTGGGGTACGATGGCCAACACGAGTCCGAGATGACGCGCGCGCATGTGATCAGGTACTCTGGGAAGGACGTCGTCTTCATCGATTTCTCGAAGGCGACGCTGGAGGGCATTGAGGCGGCGATCGAGGCGGCGATACCGCTCATCCGTACCCGGTCGCCTGGGTCGGTGTTGACGCTCACGGACGCCGGCGACATCACGATCTCGACGCTGGCCAACAAGCGCATCAGCGAGTTCATGTCGGCCAACAAGCCCTACGTGCGCGCGTCCGCCGTAATCGGAGTGTCGGGGCTGGCGAGCGCCGTGCTCGCGACCCTGCGCATCGTCACCGGCCGCCAGATAGCCACCTTCGAGCGGCGCGAGGCGGCACTGCGCTGGCTCGTCGAGCAGGCCTGAGGGGCATGCTGCATATCGCGCCGCGTGTCCCGGTCGCCGCTGGGAAGGATGCTAGCCTACCGTCGAGGTGAAAGCGTTGGATAACTGTGTCGGAGCAACTCCGCGAGCCGCGGAGCGCAAGATGCGCCAGTGGCTGCGACACGCAACCGTGGGCGCTCTGGTGTTCGCGGCCCTGCCGTCGTGCCAGATGCTCGCGGGTCTCGGGGAGCGGCACACGGGCAACGGCGGCCGCGCCGGCAGCGGCCCAGGGGGAGCGGCAGCGACCGACGGTGCAGAGGGCGAGCGCGGAGTGAGTGGTCGAGCAGAGGCAACCGACAGGCGTCCGTACGAGCAACAGCAGGCGAGCAGCGGGCGTGCTCCCGAACCCGTTGCTGGCGAGGCGGGCTCCCCCAATGAGAGGAACGAAGGTGGTGCGGCCGCTCGGACCGAGGGCAGAAACGCCACGAGCGGCACGGCGCCAAGACCGTCACGACGTTCGTCGGCAAGTAGCCTCGGCCCCAGTACGTCGATGGGTGCTGCTTCGACTGTGGCAACGCCCATTCACTCCGACACCAGCCGGCATTGGAGCTCCTCGACGTACTCCTCCCCGAGACCGAAGCCATAGCGGACCGCCGAAGGCTGCTTGTCGAAGCGCGCCTGCGCGAGGATTTCTACCGCCCCGACCTCCTCGTTCAAGGGGATGGCGTGTGGGATCTCGATCGCGGACATGCATACCCGCGCTGGGTTCCAGTGCACCAGAGCCAGACTGTCGCTGACCACGGTGTAGGAGCGACGGCCGACCTCGAGCCCGACCCAGTCCTCGACGTTCACGATGGCGCGGTAGCCTGGGCCATCCTCACACGGTCCAGCCACGAGCGAAGACCAGGGGGCGAGCACCACCGGTGGCCCTTGCGCCGGGAGGACCAGAGCGGGGTCGTCGTGGCTGGGTGCTCCGGTCGACCAGATCCGCAGCAGACCCAGGCTGCCGTCTTCCTTGACAGCGACGACGTCAGGCCGCGGGGGGCGGCTATTCCCGGGCAGGGGCGCGCCGAGCAGCACGGACGACTCGGGCGAAAGCAGAAACACCTCGGACTGCTCGTCCACCAGCCCGGCGGCTGCCAGGCGCCCATCCGGTCGAGCCACGACGGAGTACAGATTCGTCAGCGTCCTCACTTGCGACAGGGCGAACACCCTGGGTGGTCGGTTGGTCCTCACCCATATCGCGAACTGTGGGGTGTCCGACGGAGCCAGAAGGAGCAGCCCATCGGCGCGCTGGCCGTCCGACGACAGTACGGGAAGGGCGAAGCCGTCCAGGCCATTGTCGAAGGGGGTCTCGTCCGAACCTCGTCGCAGCAGCGCTGTCATGACGTCGCCCCAGACGATCCCAGTCTCGTCCAGTTTCGCACGGGTGAAGGGCACATGGAACTGCAGGCGCCGCGGCCGTAGCACGGCGCGACGGAAAAGGGGGCTCGCCGGATCGTCGTAGGGGAAGTCCATGAGCGTGTCTGCGAGCAGCGTCGGAGGGTCGTCGGAAAACGGCGAAGTGAAGCTGAACCGCTCCGCATTGGGCTCGTGCCCGTCCTCTGCACCTAGCCTGATCGCGAGGGTCCCGTGTTTGACCTTGCCCTCCGTCTGACACACGAGGCGGGCTGCGGTCTGGGGTGTTGGCAACGGTGAGTGCGGGGGTTCGATGGCGAGCCATTGCTTCGGCACAACGGAGGGATATCCGATGCGGTACCAGCCGTTGACCACACAACCGGCATAGGAGCAGCTCGTCACGGCCAAGCGCGACGAGCCCGGCGGCATACTCATGAGCTCCCAGGTGAATCCATGGTCGCTCGACTGCCAGGCCTGGCCGTGAGCATCTCTGGCCAACAGGTACGGGCCAGACTTCCCTGCGATGGCCATGTGCTGGGTGCGAAGGACCTGGCCGTCGGGAGCCACGTCCACGACTCCGTACGCGGTGATCCCCACGAGGTGACCGTTGCGGGCCACCTCGAAATCACCATGGACCAGCGCGGCGGCGGACTTGAGGCGGTCCCACTGGCTCTTGTCCGTCTTGTCGGTAAACTGCAGGAACTTCCCAGAACGTGCGTGAAAGAGTCCAGGCCGATCTCCGAGCACGACACCCACCGCATCTGCGTTGTGGGTGGGGATCCAGCGGCTCACCGTGAGCGCGGGCTCTTGCGTCGTCGTCGGACCCTGCTTCTCGCCGTCGGCGACGATCTCGTCCGCTGCTTCGACGCCTCTGGGACGGGGACCCACGGTCTTCCACTTCCCACTCGGTTCCCGCAGGCAGACCGAGAGGTGGTCCGGCAGATCCGCCGGACGGTTACATGGGCCGTCCTTCATCAAGGTCCCCGGAGCTCCAGCATAGAACGTACTCCTGCCGTCGAAGCGCATCTCGATCGACGGCTGGAGCCGTCGAAGCCCCGCAATGATCAAGGAGCTCTCCTCGGCGTGGCAGATGGCCAGCACGTCGTCGAGCATCGGCAGGAGCTCGCAGGGACCCATGGCAGGACGCAACGGATTGGTCATCTCGATCAGGAAACCCGAACGAAGATCGACCACTGCAAACGCTCCATTGACCTCGATCACAGCGTGGTCTGCATCGGTCAACACGCCCGCCTGGAAGGCTTTGGCACGTGGGGTGACCGTCAGGCGATACCGAGGATCTCGAGGCAGCATCTGGCCATCAGGCAGGTGAGTGCGGTCCAATGGCGGCGGGGAAAGGCTTGCGTCGGCATTCAGCACCAGCCGACCGTGGGAGCCGGTGTCGACGATGATGCGACCGCCCAGCTGCTCGATCCGCTTCACATCCATGCCGGGGTCGTTCCAACAAGAGTACGTCCGACTTCCCGCCGCGCGCAGGAGCAGTTGGTTGGGCTCGCGCAGCTTTAGGGCCCGTCCATCCTCTCCCACTGCCACATCGACGAGGCCAATCTCGGGCATCTCTATGAAGCCGGGCCTGGCTGGCGACCAGGCGGCGCGACCGCCGCCAGTGAAGTGGACCAGAGCGAAGTCGTCACCGAAACTCACCGTCGCGATCTCCCGGTATCCGGGCAACGCTCCCACTGGGCGGAGCGGCCCCGTGAAGCGACTGGCCCAGTACAGCTCTTCTCGATTCCAGAACAGGAAACCACCTCCGAGCCGCGAGGGAAGAGCGCGGCCGCCCACGAGAGCGTGCGTGGGGTTCTGTGTGCTGGGAGGTTCGTCGTCGGCCACTCGTATTCCGTCGACCAGTACCCGCCCCTGTCCACCGAAGTGGAGCCTGCCGTACCCGAGGGCTTGATCCGAGACCACATACTCCGACCGCGCAGGCGCCTTCGGGACGGGCCCCCCGCGCAGCGGCTTCGGGGGCGGAGCCGCTGCGCGCGGTCCGCCTGCGCCCGAGCAGGCACTGGCGAGCAGCAGCGCAACCCATTGGAGCAGGGATCTTCGCATCGTAGCGGGTATGGTCGCGCGGGCCCGACCCCGGCACAACCCGATTTCTCACTGCCCGGTCTCGTCCGCATGCGCCGCAAGGGCGCCCAACGTACTGGTGTCCGCATCGTACACGAAGAACCATCCCGGCGTTTCGTGCGGTGGGTCCCCGGTCCAGAGGCTCGGTGGACGGGCTTCTCCGCCCCAGGCCCAGTAGATGTCGCCAGCGAGCGCGCCGCCGGGGTCAGCGAGCGAGTACCTCCGCGGCCACAGGGCGCCGGTTTCTAGCGCGCATACCTGAGTTCCCATTTCTGGGCGAGCGTGCCGTTGCAGTCCCAGATTTGAAGCTGTACCCCGGACGTGAAGTTGCTGCTGGGAACGTCCAGGCATCTTCCCATCGTGTTTCGGATCTCGAGTTCACCCGTGAGATCCCATTGCTGCGCCTCTTCTCCGTTGCAGTCCCAAGTCCAGACCGGTGTCCCGTTCGCGTTGACGCCCCACTGGACATCGAGGCACTGGCCGCCCTGGTTCCGAATGCTACGCGTCGCCGGATCATAGCGCCAGTGCTGTGCAGAGCCGCCCGTGTACCTGTAGCTCCAGATCGGGACTCCGCGTGTTGTCGCGCCGAACGGGACGTCCACGTACAGAGGTTCCGTGATGAATGTGTTGACCAGTCGCAGGTAGAACCACCCCGTTTCGTCGACGTGCTGGTTGAGCCAGGGCAGCAGCACCGAAACGGCCACGTCGTTCGCACTCGCCGTCTGATCCGATCCTTCGTGAACGCCGGCCATTTGCCATGCGTAAAGGGGAATAGGGTGGCCGAACGAGATCCACCGGTACAGGTACGGGTACAGACTCGAGCCGCCCGAGTCGCCGCTGGCAGTGATTTGGCCGCTGCCGTTCACAGCAAGCCAGTACGCGTAGGTGCCCGCCTCGCCCGTCACGTCGAGCCATGCGGCACGATACGATCCGGCGCCAGAGGTGCCGTTCTCCGAGTACCGGTCGGACTGAAGCACGGACCGGCCGTAGCCCGTCGACACGACGGTTCGACCCACCAGCGTGCTTCTCGGTGCCACATAGAGCGAAGGGTAGTTCGTGTACGTGTTCGTGATCCCCGGCGCCTTGATGAGTGCCGCGTCGAGGGAGTCGTGGTCAAGGATCCTTTGCACCGTGACGGCCCCTGCCGGCGGGGTCAATCCGGGGTTGGCGGCTTCGCTGACCGAAATCTGGGAGGGGCTGAGCAACGGGCCCCTGGGGTTGTAGGGATCCTGCGTTACGCAGTGGCGGGCCGTAAGGTACCAGCCGTCCGGAGTGAGCCGGGTTGCCGAGCAGGGACGAACGAATTGGTGATAGACGGCCGCGCCGTGGTAGAGTTCGGGGTTGGCCACTGGGGTGCCCTGGATTATGGCAGACGAGGTCCGGCCCACGTTGTCGTCCGAGCCCCAATCGTCTGCACCCTCGTCCGCAGAGGCTCCACATCCGAATGCGCTGAGCCCGAAGGCCCCTAGCGCGACCATTTGGTATGATGAGTTCATGAGGTTCTCCTCCGATGCGCGAACTGCGCCGGCTCACTGTTGAGCCGGACACGAATGCGTGACGTTTCCCGGCAGACGAGTGCGATGCTGCCGGGCGGTGCAGCGCTCCCTCTCACGGCCAGGGCGCGCTTGCCTCGTGTAGCGCCTGTCATTGGATCTACGGACGACCCCCGCAGCGGGTTGTTTTTTTCCCGGCGCGGGGTGTGACGATGGATCCGGCCGACCGTCCATCAGGGTGAGGCTTTGCTCCGCTCTCGAGTTGCGGACTGGTGGGTGCGGCCGTTTGGGCACCGATTCAATGCTCCTTGGCCGCAGGCCGCTGGGCTTCGGGCGCACGAGCGGCCAGTTTCGCGCGGACAAGCTCGCGGGCAAGACCGGCGCGTACTCGCCCTTCGAGCGTGCGGATTTGCTGTCGAGTGAGCCCAAGGGCGTCCGCGGCCTGCAACTGCGACTCGTCTTGTGCGTAGCGCTTCACGTAGACGGCATGCTCGCGCTCCGGCAGCCCAGCCACGTACTGCTGGACCAGCGCCGTGAGCTGCGGATCGGCCCAGGGGGATTCCTCGACCCCCACGGATGGCTCGCAGTCGAGGAGTCGCTCCAGATGGAGCGGGTCGACCGGTTCTTCTCGGTTCTGACGCCGCAGATAGTCGATGAGCGTGTTGCGTGCGATCGCCATGAGAAGCCGGCCGTACTCGCGCGTCCCGTCATAGGCCCGTCTCGCCGATTCGCCGAAGGCGCGCGTGAACGCTTCCTGGACCAGATCTGCAACCGTGCCCTCGATCCCACCCGCGGCGCGTGTGCCCGCTTGCAACAGCCCGCGTCGAATGGTCGACTCGACGCTTCGAACGTAGGACCCGTAGACTTGCGAAAGCGCCTTGGGATCGCCGGAACGAAACCGTCGGAGGAGACCGGGATCGCTCGGAAGGCATGCCATCGGATCCCCGCGAGCGCGAGGCACCAAGCCACCTGGGCTGTGCACGTCCGTACCGGGCCGGGTGCGGCTCGCCCCGGATTCGCTGGGTTGCTTCCGTCGGAACAGCGACCATGGGCGGCTTGGCCAAGTCGTTTTCATCTTGCGGCAGGTCCGTCCTGTGGATCTGCGACGAGACATTGGGCCACCATGTTCTTCAGATGGCCTCCAGCCGAAATGTCGCGTGCTTGCCGAAGAGAATCAGTGCAGCCGCTGCTGTGACCAGCGAGGTTGCCTGCTCGACACCCTCGGCAATTCGCTCGTGGAAAAGTGGCATAGCGTTGTACGTCGCGAAACGGCGGGCCGAGGGGATCCCTTTGCAGCCGATTTGGCATCACACTGTTGCTCGTGTTTCTCCCGCAACCGGAACCATGCCGACCAGCCGAACCACAGGCACTGAGTTACAGTCCAGTGCATCGCGGAGATAGTCCGATGAGACGAAGACACGCGCTCTGGTTGACAGCGGTTCTGTTCGGCTGTGGCAGCTCAGCGTCCGATCCGGACGACGCTGTAGCGGCCGGTGGCGAGCAGAGCTGCACGAGCGAGACGTGCTCCGACACTGCCGGGGGCGCAGCGGAGAGCGGCCCGACGGGCGGACTCGGGGGCGGAGGAGGCGCAGCAAGGGGGGCGACGAGCGCCGCAGCAGGAGCCGCAGACGGAGCAGCGGGAGCAGGAGGGCTCGCAGACGGCGGAGCCAACGCCGGAGGCACAGCGACCGGCGGCGCGAGCGTGGGAGGTTTTGCCGCGGGCGGCAATACCGTCACAGGCAGCGGCGGTGCCAATGCGACCGGTGGCCGTGGCGTCGCGGGCAGCAGCGGTGCCAACATCACGGGCGGCTCTTCTGCTGGAGGCACGATGACACGGGGTTCTGCAGCTGGAGGCGGAAGCAGCGGGGGCAACGCGATCGGAGGGGCAAGTGCCGGCGGAGGAAGCTCTGGGGGCACGGCCACGGGAGGAGCAGCGTTCGGGGGCTCTACGGGTGAATGCCAGGAGTCGTCTTGCGGGTCGCACAAATGGGCCTGCTGGCGAATGCCGAACCCGGCGAGTAGCGCTTCATCGGTTCCGAACCACCAGAGCTACACGGATCTCGGCAATGGAGCCGTGCGCGACAACATCACCTGCCTCGTGTGGGAGAAGGCGAATCCCGAGAATGTCGGCGATTGGCAGGCGAATGTCGATCGCTGCGCGGATCTGGCCAGCAGCGGGTACGCGGGATTCGATGACTGGCGTCTGCCCACGCGGGTCGAGATGGCTTCGATCGTCGACGTCACGCGGGGCAGGACCGGCTACCCAGAGGTCTTCGGCGTCACCTCCGGGTACTACGCCACCGGCTCCTGGTGGATGGAAACCATCACGGGGCAAGACAACGCCGGCCGCCACTGGGGCTACGGCACGAACGGCTTCACGAGCAATTCGGTGCTGATGAGCGACACCCTCGTCGCGCGCTGTGTCCGCGGCAATGGAAGCGGCGAAGCCGCGAACGAGCTTGCCGTGGAGCCCCCGGAACACTACACGGTGACCGGAATCGCTCCGGATGCGGAAGTGCTCGACAACTACACGGGGCTCGTCTGGCAGCAGGGTTTTTCGCCGTCGCTCATGGCGTGGTCGGAAGCTCCGGCGTATTGCTCGAGCCTGAACCTCAACGGGCACACGGGTTGGCGTGTGCCGACGCTCAACGAGCTCGCGTCCACGGTGAACGAAGCCAAGGTCGGCGGAGCCATCAACGCGTCGGCCTTCCCCAACAACCCGAACGGGTGCAAGGAGCCCAAGTACTGGTTCTGGGCGGCCGAGGCCTCGAAGGTGGGGGGCGAGGCGTGGGGCCTGAGCTACTGTGACGGGTTCACGGGTAACAACTCGGGATCCAGCGGCGACTGGAACTACTTCCCGACGGCGAACGTGAGGTGTGTCAGATAGAGCGGCTTCGGTCGGCAGACGCGGCCCAGAAGCCCCGATCGGTGGCGCCTGCTCGTGCCGCGACTACGCTTGGGACCTCCATGCCCGTCGTTGCCGCCCATGAGCTGGCCAAGGCCTACGGAACCCGCGAGGTTCTGCGCTCTGCCAGTCTGACGGTCCGCAGCGGCGAGCGGGTCGGCGTGGTGGGGTCGAATGGAAGCGGCAAGAGCACATTTGCCCGGTTGTTGGCCGGGCTCGACACGCCGGACCGCGGCACCGTGACCCGTCGTAGAGGTGCGAGCGTGCTGTACCTCGAACAAGTGCCGCGCTTCGATCCAGCTGACACGGCCGCCGGGGTGGTCTCGTCGGGGCTCGTGGAATGCAGCCGCGCCGTAGCGCGCCACCGCGAGGCAAGCGCGGCATTGGCCGCGCACAGCGGCGACGCAGAGCTGCTGCTCGAGGCGCAGGCACGCGCTGCCGAGGACGTGGAGCGGCTCGGCGGCTGGGACCAGGGGCACAAGGTGGCTGCCATGCTCGGCGAGCTCGGCATCGATCGCCCCGACGCCACGATCGAGACGCTCAGCGGCGGCGAGCAGCGGCGTGTGGCGCTGGCTCGCATTCTTCTGGCGCGTCCCGAGCTGGCCATTCTCGACGAGCCGACGAACCACCTGGATGCCGAGACCGTGCAGTGGCTCGAGCAGTATCTCATGGACGAGTTCGCGGGCGCGGTGCTGCTGATCACGCACGATCGCTACCTGCTCGATCGCGTGGCGCACAGGACGGTCGAGATCGCTGACGGCGAGCTCTATGTATACGACGGTGGCTACGAGCTCTATCTCGAGCAGAAGGCGCAGCGTCTGGCGCTGGCAGAGCGAACGGAGCAGAACCGTCAGAACTACCTCCGCCGCGAGCTCGAGTGGCTGCGCCGTCAGCCCAAGGCACGCACCGGGAAGCAGAAGGCGCGCATCGATCGGGCCGAGGCGGTTCTGGCCATGAAGGCGCCGAAGGTCGAGCAGACACCGAGCTTCGGCGTGGATGTCGCGACGAGCGGGCAGGTGCTCTTGGAGCTGCGCGGGCTCTGCGGCGGAGTCGAAGGCCTGCGGCTCTTCGAGGGAGTGGATCTGTTCGTGCGCAAGGGCGAGCGCATCGGGATCGTGGGTCGCAACGGCACCGGCAAGACCACCCTGCTCCGAACAGTGGTCGGCGAGCTCGAACCCTGGGCGGGCGGTGTCTATTTGGGCAGACGAACCCGCATCGGCTACTTCGACCAGCAGCGCAGCGGCCTCGACGACCAGAAGTCGGTTTTCGACAATGCGATCGGGGACTTGGGCCGCATCGATCTCGCCGGAGAACCGGTGGAGCCGCGCGCCTATCTCGGCCGGTTCGGCTTCGATGGCCACAAGCAACGCCAGCCGCTCGGGTCGATGTCGGGCGGAGAACGCGCTCGCGTGTTGCTCGCGCGTCTGCTCTCGCAGAGCACCAACTTGATCGTCATGGATGAGCCCACCAACGACCTCGACGTGGCCACGCTCGGGGCCCTGGAGAGCCTGCTGGTCGACTTCGGCGTGGCGGCGCTCGTGGTCACCCACGACCGCTGGTTTCTCGATCGAGTGGCCACGTCGATCCTCGCCTTCGAAGGGGAGGGGCGCGTCGTCCAGTATCCGGGCAACTACGAAACGTGCCGGCGTCTTCGAGCGGAAGCTGCCCGTCACGAGAAGCGCGCCGAGCCGGCGACCAAACCGCGGGCCCGGAGCCCTGGCGCCACTCCGAGTCAGAAACGCAAGTCGCTCGGCTACGACGCCGAACGCGAGCTCCAGGGCTTGCCGGACGCGATCGACCAGGCCGAGGCTTGTGTGACCGAGCTGAACGAACGGCTCGCGGACCCACGGACCTACACCGACGGGACCACGGACGTGGCTCAGCTCGCCGCTGATCTCGAAGCAGCAAAGCTCGAAGTGAGCGAGCTACTCGAGCGCTGGGAACAGCTCGAGCTCGAGAAGCAGGCGCTCACGGAGGCTGAGGACGGATAGCAGGCGGCCGGCTGCTTGCCCAGCCGCGCTTGACCGCAGGAGCTTTCAATCTACATTTTGCAGCCAGCGACGTGAGCCTGACCTCGAACGGAACCTCGAACAGGTCGAGGGTGAGACAGACAGCCCAGACTTGGCGCATCGCGCTCGCCGCCGTCCTGTGCCTGTTCGCCTGTTTTGCGTCCGGCCGCGCCCTGTGCGCTTCGAGCTCATCCGCGTCCGTCGAGATCGCGGGTCACCAGGACGAACCCACGTGTCCGGACAGGGATCACGACGGAAAGCCCTGCGGCCCGCTGTGTCCCTGCACCTGTTGCCCGGGTCACGGGATGGTTCCTGCAGACGTACCGTCTCCGAGCGTGCCCGTCGTAGTGAGTACGCTTTCCACGGAAGTCGATCTCGTATCGGCCGAAGAGCTCGATCCGATACTCGTCGTTTCTCGGGTCTTCCACCCTCCACGCGCCTGAACCTCCAAGATCCTACGAGCATGCGCATTCGTCGGGGGACGATGTGCCGGTTGGCTGTGTGACCCGACACCCTGAGCGGGTGTCCCCGGAATACAGGTGGATCGATGGCGCTACGCGAATGGGCGCGCGCGTTCCGAGCGAAGCGCGCGAGTGTCACGTTTTCGGCTCTTCTTTGGACGACGACCTGGATCGGACCCGCGTCCGCAGAGCCCCTGGATCGAAGCGACCTCCGAGCACTGCCGGCGCCGTTTTCGACCGCGAAGGTCCAGGTGACATGGCAGGACATCTTGCGGCTCGCGGATCAAGACCCGCGGCTGGTCGCCGGCAGGCAAGAAGTCGATGTGGCCCGCGGCGCGGCACGCGCGGCACGAGCGATGCAGAACCCAATGCTCGAAGCGAGCCTCGGCCGGGCCCGAGCGCGGAGCAGCGGCGCCTCACGTACGGAATGGGGCCTCGCGCTCACCGTGCCTCTCGGCTGGATCGCCACTCGCGAGGCGAAGGCCGGCGCAGCCGCAGCGAACGTGGACGCAGCCGCGGCCGACGCTCGCGCGCTGCGACGCGAGGTCCTGCTGGAGCTTCAGATCCTATTCTGGAGGCTAGCATACGAACAAGCCAGGCTCGCCATGCTCGAAGAGCTTCGGGCACAGACGTTCGAGTGGGCGCAGACGGTCCAAAGGCGCGTCCAGGCGGGGGACGCTCGTCCCGTCGAGTCGACCCGGGTTGAGATCGAGCTCGCCAAGGTGAGTGGCGAGCTTTCCGCGGCGCACACGGCTCTCGGCGCTCGGCAGGCAGAGCTCGGTCTGTGGCTTCGCGTTCCGAAGGGCAAGACGCTGGCGGTGAACGCGCAGCTGTTCACGCTCCCCCGGCCGCTCGGCCGCGAGTCGGCAGTCGCGCGGGCTCGTGCGACACACCCGGGTTTGGTGGCGGCAAACGCGCGAACGCGTTCCCTGTCCGCGGAGCTCGAAGGGGAGCGCCGAGCTCGGATCCCAACGTTTTCGCTCAAGGCCTTCACGACCCAGGAGCTCGACAGGCGGGCGTACGGGGTGGGCTTGGGCGTGGAGCTGCCTGTGTTCAACCTCAATGCCGGAGGCATCGCCCAGGCCGAAGCGAAGTGGGCCGCTAGTCGCGGGAAGGCCGAAGCTCAGGCGGCTGAGCTCGAGGCCCACGTCATCCAAGCCGAGGCCGCGTGTCGTTCGTCGCTCATGACGGCGACCCAGATCGAGGCGGACGTCCTGCCTCGCTCAAAATCCGCTGCTTCCGTCATGGAGAAAGCCTACCTGCTCGGCGATGCGACGCTGCTCGAGGTGATCGAAGCCCGGCGCACGCTGCTCGAGTCACGCAGTCTCTTCCTCGACGCACTCGCGCGGGCGCACGTCGAATGCAGCCGGCTCGGAGCATTGGTCGGAGCAGATCCATGACGAACCCGAAGAACGGACGGCTCGTGTACGCGTTGGCTGCATTCGCCTTGTCGGTCGCTCCGGTCTCCTGCCAGCGCGAGCGTGACCATGGGAACGCTTCTCCGGCGGAGATCACGAAGCAGAAGCCCGAGCAAGGTCCAGCGGCGCGCCAGGAACGAGAGATGAAGGAGGTATCCGACCTCGATCGACCCGTCGAGGAGCTCGTGACGCTCACGTGCGAGCACCACGAGAAGACCTTCGAATGCAAGGAGTGCCGCTACGAGACGGGTTTCGTACGCGCGTCCGCGGACCTTGCGCGAGAGGGACTGATCCAGACCGCCCAGGTCGCACGCCGCCGGTTCGTTACGCCCGTCACGCTCACGGGCGAGGTGCGTTTCGACGAGCGACGGATCGCGCACGTGAGCTCGCAGGTAGAAGGGATCATCAAGAAGGTCCACGTTGCGCTCGGAAGTAGGGTCCAGCGGGGCCAGGCGCTCA
Organism: Polyangiaceae bacterium; assembly: GCA_016929495.1. Classification (GTDB taxonomy): domain Bacteria; phylum Myxococcota_A; class Polyangia; order Polyangiales; family Polyangiaceae; genus JAFGIS01. The sequence goes on from JAFGIS010000452.1 coordinate 19,786, forward strand.
TCGAGATCGACAGCATCGCGGTCGGTGAGGCCCAGACGAGCTACCGGGAGGCCCGCGGCTTGCTCGAGCTGGCACACCAGGACTTCGAGCGCGTCTCGGAGCTGCGCCAGGAGAACATCGCATCGGAAAAGGAATTCCTTCAGGCCAAGCAGGCGCTCGCAGCGGCGAGGATCCGCGCGGACGGCGCGCGCAGCAAGCTCGACCGCCTCGGCAGCGGCGGCGGTGGAGCCATCGTTCTCAGGGCACCGATGGACGGCTCGGTTCTGCTCATGCACGCGGTGTCTGGCGAGGTGGCGCGGAGCGACGAGGCGCTGATCACGGTCGGCGACAACACGATCGTCTGGGTGTGGGCGGACCTGTACGAGCGAGATCTGGCCGCCGTCCACGAGGGACGTGCTGCCGGCGCGCTTGGGGCACTCGTGTCAGTGAAAGCCTATCCAGGGCAGGAGTTCCCCGGAACCGTCGACTTGGTCAGCCCGGCCATGGACGAATCGTCTCGTACGGTCAAAGTGAGGATCGAGGTCGCAAATCCCGCAGGCCGCCTGCTCGCAGGCATGTTCTCGGACGTCAAGCTCATGCTGCCCGCTGCCGAGGAAGTGCTGGCGATCCCCCACTCGGCCTTGCTCGAGGACGAGGGGCGCGCCTTCGTCTTCGTTCTTCACCACGACGACTACTACGTGCGCCGACCGGTAGCGCCAGGCCGGTCGTGGCCCGGCTGGGTCGAAATCGAGCGGGGACTCGAACCGGGACAAACAGTCGTCACCGAAGGATCCTTTCTGATGAAGTCCGACGTCTTGCGATCGAAGATGGGTGCGGGCTGCGCGGACTAGGGCGGGAGGCCAACGTGAATCTCGTTCTAGTCCTGCTCAAGAACAGAGTGCTCGTTCTGTTGGGCACCATCGTCCTGATCGCCGCGGGTGTTGTGGCGTGGTTCCGCCTGCCAATCGACGCGTTTCCCGACGTCACCAATACGCAGGTAATGATCCTCACGAAGGCGCCGGGACTGGCGGCGGTCGACGTGGAACAGCGGGTTAGCTACCCGATCGAGCAGGCGATGCGCGGTCTGCCCCGGGTCACTCAGGTGCGCTCGCTGTCCAAAGCCGAGCTGTCGCAGGTCGTCGTCGTTTTCGAGGACGGCGTCGAGACCTACTGGACCCGGCAGCTCGTGTTCGAGCGCCTGAGCATGGCGCGCGCCGAGCTTCCGCCGGGCGTCGAACCGGAGCTCGGTCCGATCTCGACCGGACTGGGGGAGATATTTCAGTACACCCTCGAGGGCGCCGCACAGAGCGCCATGGACCTGCGGACCATCCAAGACTGGATCGTGGCGCCTCTGCTCAAGCCGGTGGCGGGTGTGAATGAGGTCAACAGCTTCGGGGGAGAGGTCAAGCAGTATCAGGTCTTGGTTTCGCCGGAGAGACTCGTCAAGTATGGGCTGACCGTCGGCGAGGTCGTTGAGGCCGTCGAGCGAAGCAACGCGAACGCAGGAGGAGGCGTTGTCGTCCGAGGGTGGGAGCAGCTCTACCTGCGCGGCGTCGGACTGCTCGGCGGCGTGGGCGACATCGAACGCATCGTGCTCAAGGCGCGCAAAGGCGCCCCCGTGTACCTACGGGACGTCGCCGACGTGGTCATCGGCGCCGAACCACGCCAAGGCGCGGTGACCCGCGACGGCAAGGGCGAGGTCGTGGCAGGCATGATCATCATGCTCAAGGGGGAGAACTCGAAGGAGGTCGTGAGCCGGGTCAAAGCTCAGATCGCGAAAGTCCGCAACACTCTGCCTCCGGGCGTGCGGCTCAACGTCTTCTACGACCGCACCTCTCTCATCGAGGCGTGCATCAAGACGGTCGCGGATGCCCTGGTCGAGGGTGCGGTGTTCGTCGTGCTCGTGCTGTTTCTGTTCGTGGCTGAGCTCCGGACTGCACTCATCGTCGTGTTGTCGCTGCCGCTCACGTTTTTGGTGAGCTTCGTCGTGATGAGGTTCGCCGGTCTGAACTCGAATCTGATGAGCCTCGGAGGGCTCGCCTTTTCGGTGGGCATGGTGGTTGACGCGTCCATCGTGGTGGTGGAGAACGTGCGACGTCACCTGGCGCACCGAACGGAGAACGAGAGTCGGCGTCGCGTCGTCGCCGGGGCGCTGCTCGAAGTTGCCAGGCCCGTCGCATTCTCGGTGCTCATCATCGTCGTCATACTGGTTCCGCTGTTCACGCTCCAGGGGATCGAGGGCAAGATGTTCGCGCCACTCGCAGCGACCATGCTCATCGCGCTCATGGTGTCGCTCGTGGTTGCGCTCACGACGATCCCCGTCCTCGCCGAGCTCGTGCTCAGGGCGGGGCCCGAGAAGGAGTTCGGTCTGATCCGGCGCCTGCACCGGGCCTACGTACGGCTGGTCTCGCGAGCCGTGCACCGGCCCACGGCGACCCTCACAGTGGCCGGAGCCGTCCTCGCTCTTTCCGCGGCGGCCGTCCCATTCTTGGGCACCGAGTTCATGCCGGCCCTCGACGAAGGGGCCATCGCCATCAACGTCGTACGGCTGCCGAACGCTTCGCTCGAAGGCTCGGTGAAGGTCGCTGGCTTCATCGAAAGGCGCTTGCATCGGTTTCCCGAGATCGAAACCGTCGTCAGCAAGACCGGACGTGCCGAGATTTCCGAGGATCCCATGGGCCCGGAGCAGACCGATGTCTTCATCACGCTCAAGCCACGGACGCTGTGGACCCAAGGTAGGAGCAAGGCCGCTCTCGTCGCCGCGCTCGAGAAGGACCTCGCTACCATCCCCGGCCTGCGTTGTTCGTTCTCGCAGCCCATTGCACTCAGAGTCAACGAGCTCATCTCCGGAGTGAAGAGCGATGTGGCCGTCAAGGTCTTCGGTCCCGATCTCGACGTGCTGAAGAAGTCGGCGGACCGCGCGGCCTCGATCATGAAGGGCATCGACGGGGCGGCGGACGTCAAGGTCGAGCAGGTCTCGGGAATGTCTCAGCTCGACGTGGTGATCGACCGCAGGGCTGTGGCCAGGCACGGCATCCCGGTCGCACAGGTGAACGCGACGATCGAAACGGCCGTCGCTGGCAAGAAGGCCACGGTCCTGCTCGACGGACAGCGGCGGTTTGCGGTGGTGGTGCGCTTCCCCGAGTGGGCGCGTGCGGACGTTCCAATGCTGGAGCGACTACTCGTTCCGGCCCCCGCGGGAGAGCGCGTGCCTCTGGCAGCGCTCGCGAAGTTCGAATTTGTCGAGGCACCCGCTCAGGTGAGCCGCGAGAACGGCATGCGTCGCGTGGTCGCCGAAGCCAACATCCGGGGGCGTGACCTTGGAGGCTTCGTGGCCGAGGTACAACGGCGACTCACGCCGCTCGTGCGCGAGCTGCCTCCCGGCTATACCGTCGAATATGGAGGCCAGTTCGAAAGCCAGAAGCGTGCCATGCGTCAGCTGGCGGTCGTGGTGCCAGCGGCTCTCTTGCTCGTCATGGTGCTGCTCACGATGGCGCTCGGGTCATTCTACGATGCGCTGTTGGTGCTGGTGAATCTCCCCTTTGCGCTCGTGGGTGGCGTGGTCGCGGTGGTGTGCTTCGGCATGCCGCTTTCCGTCTCGGCTGGTGTCGCCTTCATCGTATTGCTCGGGGTTGCGGTGCAGAACGGCGTCGTACTGGTCGCATTCTTCCGTGACCTGCGACAGCGTCGTGCCTCCGTGGAGGACACGGTGGTCCAAGGCTGCAACCTGCGCTTCCGGCCGCTGCTCATGACCGCTCTCACGAGCTTCATCGGACACCTGCCGATGCTCTACGCTTCCGGATCCGGTGCGGACATCCAGAAGCCGCTGGCCGTGGTGGTTATGGGTGGGCTGGTGACTTCGACGCTGCTGACGCTGATCGTGCTACCGACCCTGTACGCGCTGCTCGCCCGTCGGTTGCAGAGGGAATGATGCGCGATGCGGGGCAGACCGTCCGGACTCATCGCTGGCTTGTCTAGTAAAACGCCACGTCATCGATCCATAGATCGAACGTGGCGCCCGACGCGCCCACGTAGAAGAGCAGGTTCAGGATGTATCGCTTGTCGGTCGACGACATGCTCGTTCCTGCGTAGCCCTTCTCGAGCAAACTGAAGCTGAGCGTGCGCTGCGTCCAGGTGCTGCTGAGCGTGAAGACGCTGCTCTCGAAGTAGTCGTAGCAGTCCGGGTATTCCCCCGAGCAAATGCCACCTGCAGAGGCGGGCATCGTCTCGACGGTTGGCACCTGTAGTTGTACGGTCCCGCTTCCTCTGACCCAAAACGTGATGCCACTGTACTCAGACAGATCCACCGGCTGCGGTATCTGCCACCAAGGAGGGCTCGGACCTGGGCTATTTCGATGGGCTCTCTGCGGCTCCCGGCCCCTGTCCATCTCCGTAGGTCGCGTCGTGGTCGAGTGTCGACGCTCGCACGAGCCATGCCCATAGCAGTACGCTCAGCGCGACGGTTCCGCGCTCGAGCACCCTCGCGCATTGAATAGTTGCGCTCCGCTGATACGCGTGCCCGCGAGCTCGAGCGGGTCAGGCCGGCGCGAGAAGCGCCATGCGCTGACGCCGCCCTGGATCGACGAGTCCCTGGCCCGGACCTCGGCATTGCTGGACGCGCACAGGGCGATGGATTCGCTCTCGATGCTGGCTGAACGAAGGTCGAGCTCCAGATTGGAGCTCGTGCGCACGCCGAACAGACGGCCATGGATCCGCGCCTTGGGCCCGAGCGTGATCTTGGCGTTCGAGTCGACGTCGACGCCGACCTCGCCTCCATCGACCACGAAATCGTCTCCTTCCAGCCTGAGCACCGCACCGGCCCGGATGGCCGTTTCCTTGGCCGCGATCCGGGCGCCGTGAGACAAGTGGAGCTTCGCGCTGGAGCTGGTCACCAACAAAGCGAATCGCTGTCCCTCGAGTGTCCCGCCTCGGAGCTTCATGGTCGGGTTGCTTTCGGTTTCGATGGCTGCATCGCGCCCCTGCACCGTGAGTTCCCTGGCGTCCACGGACAGATTCGATGCGGCCACGAGTCCTTTCTCGCCGCCGATGATCCGCGAGCGCGCCGCGGTGAGCTTGCAGTTGTGCTGGGCGTGAATGCCCTCCTCACCACCCTCGACCGAGCTGTCTTCGAGCGACACCTGGGCGTTCATCCCAGCCAGGATGGCGGCTTCTTCGCCCCTCATGGACGTCTTGCCGGTGGCAGACAGCTTCGAATTCATCTCGATCCGGACGGCGGCGGCCTTGCCGGTGAGCTCGCTGTTTTCGAGCGTGATATCGACCAGGTTCTTGGCGAGGATAACGACATCGCCCTTGAGCTTGCAGTCTTTGATTCTCAGCTTGCAGTTCACTTCACCGGTGATGAGGGTTCCTGTCCCTTCGTAGGTTCGTCCCACGAGGTTCAGTTCGTCGTTCAGGCCGCAGGTGAGCGGAAAGTTCGTCTGAACCACGCCCGCCTCGGTCGCGGTGCGGAACACGAGCGGCACCAGGAACACCAACAGGGGTATGAGCACCGGCACGACCGAGGCAAGGACGATGACCCAGATGACCCAGGTGTAGCTGCGCTGCGGGACGTAGACCGTCTGCGGCATCACCTGTTGGGCAGGCGGCCTGCGCCATTCCACATGGATGACATTGCCGCAGTATTGGCAGCGTACGTCCGTGGCGCCCGGCGCGACAGGCAGAGGCGCGCCGCAGGTAGGGCACGCGTGCGTCCTGAGTCTGGCCATGCCTCAGAGTAGGGTCATTGAACGGCTGGTTCAACTGGCGACGAGCGCGTCCGTCCGAGCGCAGGATCCGTGGCGCCTGCCGCTGGGCCGTACCTTCTGCGCCGGAACGTGGGGCGCCCGGCCCGGGCGGATGCCCGGGACAAGTCCTACGGACGCTTGGGCTCAGGAAGCTTCCAGAGTCGCACGTCTCCGTTTTCGGCACCGATGAGCGCGAGTCGCCCGTCCTCGGAGAGCTGGACCGCGATGGGCCCACCAGCTATTCGCAACGGCGAGCCAATAGGTCGTCCGCTGTCCACGTTCCAGAGGCGCGCCATGTCATCTCCTACGGAAATGGCGCGATGGTGCTTCCCGGAGAGGTCCAGGTCGCTGACTTCCGTCGTCGACCGTTGCGCGGGCCAATGCCTTCGCATCCGGTTCGTCTTGTTGTCCCATACGAACAAGAGCCCTTCCCGCGTGCCCAGAAGGGTGGCCTCCTGCTCTACACTCCCGGTCGTGATCCGCCCCACGTCGAGTAGTGGATAGTCGAGGCACCGGGGAGCAGCCGCTCCTCGGGGCTCGACCCTACAGCTGGATTGGTCGGTCGTGAGCTGCACGTGACGGTCATCGTCGCTGAAGCGAACCGACAGGATCTGCCCTCGGATGTCGATCCGACGCGAGAGCTTCCCGCTCGCGAGATCCCAGATAGAAACGGAACCGAACGAACCGGAAGCGGCGAGACGCTCGTCGTGCGACAGGGCCACTGCGTTCGTCACGTCGGTGTCGGGTGCCTTCAGCTCGCGGAGCACGTCCCCGCTGGCGACGGTCCAGTACGTTGGTGGCTCACCGGCACTGAGCGCGCGCTGCCCGTCACGCGTGAATACGACCCGTGTGAATTTGAAACGCGGACCGCTGAACGTAGCCAGGACTTGACCGGTCCGCAGATCCCAGATCCGCGTCTTCCCGTCCACGCCGCTCGACAGGGCGTGCGCACCGTCCGGGAGAAACGCGACAGCAAGCACGCCCAACGGATGCTTTCCGGACAGCACCTTGGCCCCGCTGAACTTCGCCACCCACGAGCCGTCCGGCGGGACAGCGGTGGGCGCAAGCAGCGACGAGGCGGGCCCAGACGCAGGCGCCGCCGTGGGCGTCGCCGTGCGGCCGCGCGGCTCTGCGCTTGGAGCAGTCGAGCCCTCGCTCCGGGCCGCCGCAGAAGCATCAGCGCGCGCCGCAACACCGTGTCCCCGACACGCTGTTGCCAGAACAAGGACCACGAGAAGCTGCTTTGGCGTCACGGTCATCCGGGCCAGGCGTCGCTGCGACCCTGCATCAGTACAGCACGCACACGCTGTGCCGCCTCAGACTTCGTGATGTTGCGCCCCACGCGATCGGTCGCTCGACGACGACCTGGACGCTGTCCCATAGGGCCCCGTGCGGACCGCCCGCTCGGGCTTCGAGCATGCTGTTGCCCGCACGACGCGCCGTGATGGTGAAGAAGCGGTACGCGCCTGCAACGTTGTTCTTCTCCACGCATTTGGCGGGGCAGGCCGCAGAACCACAATCGTTGAGGTCTACCCAGAGCGGCTTGCCATTCGGCGCGCCGCCCCAGAGGGCGATCTCGCGCGATTTGCCCAACGGAACGTACATGAACGCGACGCCCACCGGCTTCGGGTCGTAGGCCGTCGCAACTTCCCATGGGGGCCTGGCGAAGTTTGCTATTCAATCCTCCCGGTTGTCCCACATCGGCGAGCAGCCTAGTCGAGCGCGGCTCGAGCGACAAGGAGAGCGTGTGCTGGAAGCACGACGCAGTGCGGCAGGCACTGGAACCCGGTCGGCCCAATGGCCACCCATCCGACCAGGGACAAGGGAAGCGGCCGTGAGCGAATTGAACGGCATCGCGCGGCGCCGTGCGTGGTGCAGGACATCTACCCAGCGGGACTCTCCGGATGCAGAGCGTCGCGCCACCGATCGCCGCCTGAGTTCTCCGCGGAGCCGGACACGACTGGCAACAATGAACGCGCGGTCAGCGACGACAACGCGGCCAGACGCGCCCCGGAGAACATGGTCTTGCCAAGGAGTGTGCGTCGCTCGCATAATTGGGCGACTCAGTGCCGGACGAAAACGAGCTGCGAGTCGGACGTCGGGCAGCCCTCGGTGGGCTTCTCGCCGTAGGCGGTTTCTGGTTTCTCCCCATGTCGGGGTGCGGTGGCTCGCGCCCGGCGCAATCCCCACCCGTGCCGGCACCGCAAGGCACCAAGCCACCCGAGCCATCGGAGATTGTCATGGCCACCGAGTACACCCTGCCACCGCTTCCCTATGCCTATGACGCGCTCGAGCCAGTCATCGACGCGGCCACCCTTCGTCTGCACCACGACCTGCACCACGCAGGCTACGTGAAGGGCGCCAACGCCGCCGCTCAAGCCCTGAAGGAAGCGCGCACCAGCGGAGACTACAAACTCGTCGATCACTGGACGAAGAAGCTCGCTTTCCACTCCTCCGGCCATTTGCTTCACGCTCTGTGCTGGGAGAACATGGCGCCTGTGGGCAAGGGGGGAGCCCCGAGCAAAGACCTCGAAGCAGCCCTCCGCGCGGCGTTCGGCACGGTGGAAGCGATGAAAGCGCAGCTCGGAGCAACGGCGAAGGCCGTGGAAGGCAGCGGCTGGGGCCTGCTCGGGTACAACCCGTTCGACAGGAGTCTCACTCTGCTACAGTGCGAGAATCACGAGAAGAAGGCCATCTGGGGCGTCATTCCGCTGCTCGTGGTCGACGTGTGGGAGCATGCGTACTACCTGAAGTACCAGAACAAGCGCGGAGACTATGTGGACGCGTGGTGGAGCGTGGTCAATTGGGACGACGTGTCGAAGCGCTTCGCAAAGGCACGTACGCTCGACTCCCTGCGCTGATTGTCGCTTCAATTGAATCGAGGGCACGAGCATCAAGAGCGGGAGTAGTCGTAGGTTTCGGTGTTGTACTCGCTCTGGATGCGGATGCTCGTCGGCGTGCGACCTCGGTCGCCACGCTCATGGGGCGACAGCAAGGTCGCTCACCACCAGCGGCCACTGTGCCGGTCTGAGCAGGGTGATCGTCTGCAACGTGCGGCCTGTCTCGATATCGATTTCGAGTACCTGGTCTCGGCTCGAGGCATCCGTCAGGACGTATAGACGATCGGTAGCGACGGCCATCGTGTTGATGCCGCCCTGGCCGGCAAGGTCGTAGATCGGGCCCCGGCTTCCCGTCGCGCCATCGAACCGCACGACTCTGTTGGTTTCGAACAGCATGAGGAAGAAACCGGTATCGTTGCTGCCCACGCCCATGTCGCTCAGCTCGGGGGTGCGGTCCAGGTCCGACAGGTTATCGACGACACTCGGCGTGAGCGTGGCCTTGTCGACCTGGATCAGGTCGTTGGTGTTGGTGTCGACGAGCCAGACCGCCTCATCGCTGACGTACACCAGGTGACCCACGGGCTGGTTCATGCCCTGCCCGAGCGGGACAGAGTCCTTGACTTCAAGCGTGACCGGATCGGCCTGTACCAGCTCCGATCCCCCGTCGAACATCACCCACAGGCTCGTCCCGTCGTAGATCAAGCTGTTCTGCTGGGGAATGCCGCCTTCGATCTTCGTCTTCCTGGTCGGCGCGAGGGTCGCGGTATCGACACGCACGACGTTCCCGGTGTTGTCGGTTACGACGTAGACACAGCCGTCTCCCAGGGTGACACCCGTCCCCCAGACTGCTTCGGCCGTCTCCGGGTTCAGGGTCGCCAGCGTAATGTTCGCGGCGACTTTTTCTTGTGCCAAGTGCACGGCGTCAAGGACGCCGTCGTTGCGCCAGACCCAAGCGTAGTCGCTGGCCACCTTGAAAGTCCACGCCTGGGCGTTCGCCCCCTCGGCTACCCGAACGTGGAGCTCTTCAGTGTGCGACTGGGTGTCGAACGCCGTCAGCCGCCCCGCCGCGTCGGTGATGGACCAGAGCACCCGCCGAGTCGGCGTCGCGGTGGTGGCGTCGTTGTCATCGTCGTCGTCCGTGACGGCGGCGTCGCTGGCGCTATCGGAGCCCCCGGCCCCCTGAGACCCCTGTTTGTCGCAACCCTCCCCCCAACAACGAGGCTCGTCGCCACCACAACCTCCGAGCGCAAGCGAACATCCCAGCACGAGTCCTGAAATGGGGCTTCGAATCATGGTCTCATTTCGTCAAACGCGTGGGGCCGACAGGCCGGACGCATGGGGAAGTTACAGCACGGTCCACGCGCTGTGAAGACTGTCCTGCCAATGCCCCAGGTCCTGGGCGATCTGCTGCATTCAGGCCCCACTCACTCCGGGTCCGGCGCGCGCGTGGTTCTGAGCCGCTGCGAGAGTCTGGCAACGGCTCCCCTGAACTGCGCGACCTGCGCAGGACAGGCGGGAGAACAGGGTTTGCGCTTGTTCCTTCCACAACCGCGTTGGGTGCCGGTGCTCAGCCCCGCGAGCACGGACAGGGCACGCCCGTCTCCCTCCTCGATGGCTCGGTCCAGCAAGGGCAACCGTGCAGCACAGGACGGGGCGGACTTGAGCTCGTAGGCAATGGCCAGGGCAGGCGTCACCCGCCGCCGAACCGGTGCACTGTCGAGCAGCTGGCGCGCGCGCTCGGCAAGTCGGGGTTTGGTGACGATCAGACGATAAAGCACGTCCGGACCGGAGGGCCCCATGTCCTCTACCATGAGCTTCCAGGCGCGCGCAGCGGGCTCTCCCCGCGTCTCGGCAGCTCTCCCGACCAGGTACTGCATGTCCCGGCGCTCGGCTTGTTCAGGCGCTACCCGAAAGAGGCGATGCGCCGCGTTCATGGCGTCGCCGAGCCCACCGGCGTGAGACGCATACGCCATGACGAGCGCTCTCAAGACACGCGGATCGTCCGGATAGCGGTCAGCCAACGCCTGCCACACTTTTTCGCCCGACCCGCGCGCTGCTCGAAGCTCCTCGTCGCTCGCCAGCCGAGCGGGCGGGGAAGCAGCGACTAGAGGGGCTGCTTGCTCGGGCATGACCTCGGGCAGCGCCCGGGGCGGCGGTGCCGGCTCAACGGTCGCGGGCCCGGAGGACGCCGTGGGTGCCGCGTGAGTCGAGGCGAGCGCCAGGTCGCGGGGAGCGTGCCGGCGAAACCCGACCGCAACGGCGGCGGTCAGCAGAGCCAGAGTCACCAGCGACGCCAGCGCAACAGCGAGGGTTCGCGGGCTTCCCATCACGCCCTTGATCAGTGGACGTCTCGCGTGCGGCCGCCGTGCCGGCGTGTTGGACGACGGCGGCGGGCTCGGCGGTGGCCTGACGTCGTGGTGGACACGCTGGCTCTGAGCGAGCGGCTCGAGAGCCTCGAGCAAGGCGCCCATGTCCGGGTAGCGCTCCGAAGGCTCCTTGGCCATCGCGCGCACGATGACCTGCTCTGCATATTCCGGGAGGTCTGGCGCCAGTGTTCGTGGACGGGGCGGTTCGGACTTGATGACGGCGACCACCGTAGCTTGAGGTGTGATCTCATCGAATGGGAGACAGCCGGTGAGGCAGACGTACAGGAGCGCACCCACCCCGTAGACGTCCGCGCGCTGGTCGACCGGCTGTGCTTGCGCCTGCTCGGGCGGCATGAAGGCGGGCGTTCCCATGACGACGCCGATCGCCGTGACCAGCTGCGCGACGGAGGCGTCCATGAACTTGGACAGGCCGAAGTCCAGGATCTTGATGAAGGGCAGTTCAGGAACTGGGTCCCCGACGGCACTGACCAAGAAGATATTGCCGGGCTTCAGATCGCGATGGATGACGCCGCAGCGGTGTGCGGCTCCGAGCCCCTCGCAGAGCTGACGCGCGATGTGCACGGCTGACGGCACTCCGAGCTTCTTCTGTCGCCTGAGGTGCTCGCCGAGATCGATGCCGTCCAGGTACTCGGTCACGAGGTACGGCAATCCCTGCTCGGTGCGATCGATGTCGTAGACCGCAACGACATTGGGATGGGAAATGGAGGCCGCTGTCTCTGCTTCGCGCCGAAACCGCGCCAGCACCTCCTGGTTGCGCAGGTATTCGCGACGCAGCACCTTGACGGCAACGCGTTTCTGGGCAATGCGCGTGTGGCGCGCCTGATATATCCGCCCCATCGCGCCTTCCCCCACGATGCGCTCGACGATGTACGTGTCGTTGAGGGTCTTGCCAACGACCTCGTCTTCGGCCGGCGCAACGATCGTGGTCCCCTGCCATGAGTCGAGATGTTGCAGGTCAGCGTCGCTGAGTCGGATGGGAAATTGGCTGTTGTGCGGTTCCACCATCAGCGTCCACGCGCTCGGACGGTCAGTGCCAATGCCGAGCCTGTCCCAAGACTGCCTCACCTCGAGCGCAGCCGCTACGCGGAGTTGTCCGCGTCCTGGCTGCTAGCCCAGTCACGATGCCGTGATTGGGCCGCTCCAGCGCTTGCGGCGAGCGGAAGTGAGAGGCAAACCTCAGCTATCGGTCCGGTCCGCGCGTCGAACAGGAAATGGGCCGGACCAACGGATGTCCGCGACTTGTCGGTGCCCCGCCGCCATGCGCCATGCGCCCGGGCCGCCGTCACGCACGCCGTGAGGACCGTACTCTGGCGGACGAGGCTGGCTCCGCGACCTGACCCCGGAACCCGCCGGCATGGACGCAGCTCGTCCGAGGGTCCGAGGTGCTGCCGCTGGACAGCGCCGTTCGTACATGTCAAGCTGCGCCTCGCTCTCGGTCGGGTTCGAGGTGTGGATCCGGCCGCTGAGTGAGGAGGACCATGGCCGTCTTTTCACGTTGGGGTCTACCATGAAGCGACTCAGTTCCGTGTTGGTCGCAGGCCCTGTCTTTGTGGTTCTGGCCTGTGGAACCGTCCAGCGCGACTTCGGGGAATCGGCCGGTGCATCGGGTGTCGACAACGACGGAGGCGCGAACGACAGGGCCGGCCAGGCCAGCTCGCTCGAGGAAGGCCGTGGCGGCACGAGTTCCGTCACGCCTGACGGCGGCCGTCCTCTTGCGTCCGGGGGCATCGTGGATGAACCTGGCGGTGCATCGAGCGTTTCGTGTGCAGCGGGAACGATCCTCTGCAGCGGAGCGTGCGTACCCGTCGGCATCGCCAATTGCGGCAGCTGCGGACGAGTGTGCGGCCAGCGCGAGGAGTGCGTCGACAGTAGCTGTCAATGCCGGCCGCCCTACACGGATTGTGAGGGAGACTGCGTCGATCTCACGTCCGATTCGGCCCATTGTGGGAGGTGCGGCTCTGCCTGTGCGGACCCCAAACCGTTCTGTTCGGAGTCGGCCTGCGTTGGCCGCTGCCCGAGCGACCAGACGGAATGCGACAGGTCCTGCGTAGACCTGGACACAAACGACGCGCACTGCGGCTCGTGCAGCGTGTCCTGCGGTCCCGATGAGACCTGCAAACTCGGCGAATGCACCTGCACCGCTCCCCTGCAAGAGTGCAGTGGCGAATGTGTCGACAAGCAGCTCGATCCAAGCAACTGCGGCGCGTGCGGCCGAGTGTGTGCGAGCGGCCGGTGTACGGCAGGAAAGTGCGTGCCATCCGACACGCCAGGCGCCGGGGGAGAGGGCGGTGTGACCGATACCGCCAACGGCGGAGCCCAAACGGGCGGGACGGAATCGCTTGCCGGGGGAGAGGGCGGTGTGACCGATACTGCCACCGGCGGGGCCCATACGGGCGGGTTGGAATCGCGCACCGCGGGCGCCGGGGGAGAGGGTGGTGGTAGCGGTACTGCTGCCGGCGGAGCGCACATGGGCGGGGCTGCAGGAACCGCGGGTGGAAGCGGTGGCCCTCCGAATGCCGGCGGGCAATGTGCAGCGGGAAGCGCAACGAGCTGCGATGATGGCGATGCCTGCACTGACAACGACGTATGTGACGGCTCGGGCAATTGTGTCGGAACACCAAAACAGTGCAATGACCATGTCGCCTGCACAATCGATGTCTGCCAGGATGGTGATTGTGTGAACGAACCGGACGCATCTCATTGCTACATCGACAAGCAATGCCGCGACGAAGGTGAAGCCAATCCGTCCAACGCCTGCCAGCACTGCAGCCCGTCCGCTGACAATCGGGACTGGACAGAGCAGACCAACAGCTGTCTCATTGATGGTGTATGCCATGGTCACGGTGAAATCAACCTTGCTGTTTCTTGTCTGTACTGCAACGCTTCCGCGAACCCCGGCGACTGGACCCTGAGGAGTGATAGCTGCCTCATCGACGGTGATGCTTGCTACACCGCGGGCGCAACGAATCCGCTCAATGCATGCCAGTACTGTGATCCACTGTCCAACAACCATGACTGGACCGATCAGAGTGACAGCTGCCTCATCGGCGGTGTGTGCTACCACGATGGGGCCAGCAACCCATCTCGTCCCTGCCAGTACTGCGATGCGTCCAGCAACAGCTCTGGCTGGACCCTGAAGGATGCAACGTGTCTCATCAGCAATACATGCTTCAATGACGGTGATGAGAACCAGCTCAACAGCTGTGAGGTTTGTGACTCGAGCAGCAATCGCAACAAGTGGACCGCGATAGCCAATACCTGGTACGATCCTCAGACAGAATTGTGTTGGCAGAATCCAGCCACTTCAGCAGTCATGAACTTGACCAACGCCATTGCTCATTGCGAAGACGTCCATTGGGGAGGGAAGACCGACTGGCATTTGCCCTACATGGATGAGCTGTTCTCCCTCATTCGGGGTTGTCAAGACGGAGTAGAGGGTGATGCCTCGGATCCTAGCCTTTGCGTCATGACGCCTTATGGCTGCGCCAAGACGACGGGGTGCAATGGTTCAAGTCAGTGTGCTTCGTGTGACTGGCTGAGCGGTCCCGACGCTGACCCAGACGGTTGCTACTGGGTGCCGGAATTGGGCGGGCCCTGCCACGATTATTGGTCTTTGACTCCCTATGCTCCCGCGCCAAGTTCCGGCGGTTGGTATGTCAACTACCGCTATGCCATTGCCGAAAGTTACGACAGGACGTCCTCCAACTACGTTCGGTGTGTTCGGGGCAACTGATCTTGCGCAGAGGTGCCTCTGCCGCGGTGCTGCACGACGCGGTTCGCACAGTCCGGCGCGCCAGGGGAGTTCCCGAGTCGGATCGCGCGACGCCATCGCGGCCCGACAGGCGTGAACGGGTACCCCACGTGCTCACCGGTGTGCGCCACGACAGCCGACAGCCCATCGGGAAGCACCCGATGCGCAGCCCACGAAGATGCCGGGGTGTGGGGCACGACGGGTGCCGATTCGGCCCCTGGGCACGGAGTCCAACGCGACCGCGACGTACACTCATCCCGCCGCCCACGGGCCTGCGAAACCGCACCGAAACCTCCAGGCCTGGCCGACGTCCGAGCCGCGCGCAGGCAGCGTGAGACGTCGCAGATCCCGTCGTTTGCCCCTTGAGCGGAGCCACGGTTGGCGCTAAGAGTCGCCGCGCCAGTTCATAGATGGCGGTGGAGTCCGCCGAAACCGCCGCCGCGATGTGGCCAATGACTCCTGATCAGGCGAACCAGCAGGCGCCGACGGAGTCCGTTGCCAGCATCGAACGACCCCACGCGTCTGCGCAGCT
Source organism: Polyangiaceae bacterium (assembly GCA_016929495.1). Lineage (GTDB taxonomy): Bacteria > Myxococcota_A > Polyangia > Polyangiales > Polyangiaceae > JAFGIS01. The sequence continues at coordinate 35,019 of JAFGIS010000452.1, forward strand.
CGGAGATGACGATGGAACGATTCTTGTGGGTCTGCGTCGGCGGTGCAGCCGGCAGCGGAGCCCGCTACCTGGTGTCCGGCTGGGTCCTGCGGACCCTCGGGAACGCTTTTCCGTACGGCACGCTCGCAGTCAACGTGGTCGGCTCGTTCTTGGTCGGCGCGCTGATGCATGTCGGCCTGTCGAGCGAGGCGTTGTCGCCCGCAATGCGGCTCGCGCTGATCACCGGAGCGATGGGCGGATTCACGACTTTCTCGGCATTCAGCTACGAGACGCTGCAGCTCATCCAGGACGGCGCGTGGGCGCACGTAGCGCTGAATGTCACAATCACCGTAGCGGCGTGTCTCGCTGCTTCCTTCCTCGGCATCGCGGTAGGTCGCTGCTGGCTCGGCAGCTGAGCCGTGGCCGCGAAGGGCAATACGTGCGAGTGATCGTCTCTGGTCCGGCCAGGAGGACAATTGCACCGCGTACCGATATCGTCGGGACGGCTGCACACCGGGCGAGTGCCGGGATACCCTGGCCGTTCCGAGCAACGGGCCAGGGTTCTCGGTCTTCGGACACTGGACGGCAGCACCAGACGAGCAACGGCGTCGACCACTGACCGCGATCCGGGTGAGGTGAATGCATTGGACAAGCCACGAGTTCCTGCTGACTGGGACCTTCAGACGCTCCTCGAACGTTGGCACGCCCATCTGAAGGCGATGATCTCGACCCGGGCTACCGATCTGCCCTTCGAGCGGCTCTGCTACCAATCTCAAGCTGATCCCGAGTATGCCGCCATCGTCGCCGCGTGGCCGACCATGACCTCCGAGCGACGCGTGCAATCCTGGCAGAAGCTGGTGTCGCTGAGCGATCGGGCGAAGCACGAGCTGATGCCCACCTGTGTCCGCTGCGGAGTCTGTTGCGAGCAAGGCGGCCCGGCGCTCGCGCTGGAGGATATCGACCTCGTCAGACGAGAACAGATCCAGTGGCCTGCGCTGATGACGGTACGCGTCGGGGAGCCGGTACGCTCGAACGCCGGCAGCCAGGTCTTCCTCTTGCCTGAGGAGAAGATCAAGATCCGAGAGCAGCCTGGCGGCAAGGCTTGCGTGCTCTATAGCCAAGAGACCAAGAGCTGCAGCATCCAACAAGCCAAGCCCCTCGAATGCCGCATGCAGGCTTGCTGGGATGCCCAGGCCATGAACGAGCGGTCACCGGGGCGGGCGCTCACGCGACAGTCGCTGTTTGCGGGAGTCGAACCCTTGCTCGAACTCATTGCCGAACACGAACGCCGTTGCCCGTTCACGGAGTTCTGGAGCGCCCTCGAGGCTCTCGGACGTTCAAACGATACGGATGTTGATCGGGTGCTGGCCATGCTGGCCTTCGACGAGCACATCCGTGTGTTTGCCCACGAACGGCTCGGCATTCCAGAACAGGCCATGGACCTCATCTTCAGCCGGTGTCTGAGTGAGCGCGTGCATCTGTTCGGGCTACAGGTCAAGAAGGAACACGACGGCACGCGCACGCTGTTGCCGCTGGACTCGGATCGCTAGTGCCCTGTCTCGGGTCCTGCCGGCCTCCTCATCTGCCTTTGCGATAGCAGGTCAAGTGGCCGTCTTCATAGAAGGCCTCGAACGATTGCGGGAGAAAGCCCCGCAGGCAATCGGCGACGCTGAAGATGACGCACGGTCCATCGGAAACAGCAAGCGCACGAGCGAAGCGCTGGTAGAAGAGGCGGCCTTCGCCCTCCGGCCGCAACGGACGATAGATGTAGATGAAGTCCATCTCTGCGGGCGAGACATCCGCCACGTCAGCCGCCACCCATCTCACACGCTCCTTGGGCACGCCCAGCCAGGCCTGGAGCTGCCTTCCCGATTCGAGCAGAAGGCTCGATAGCTCGATCTGAACCGTCATGCGGTGTGGACTCAGGACCTGCATCAGCAGGCCCTGAAGGCCGTTGCCGGCTCCGTAGTCCGCAGCCACGGTGTCGGCGCTGATGTACGGCGCGGACTTCACAATGGGCGAAAGCCCACCGACATGGCACAGATAGCCGCTCTTGGCGCGAAAACGCCGGCGTTCGGCCGGCGTCAGCGGAACCTCGTAGCCGTGCAGATGGCTGTACAGCGCCAGAAAACTCTCCTCCACGAGCTCGGTCACGCCGCTATCGACGGCGCGAAGGAAGCGCTCTCTGAGAGCGGCGTAGTCGGGGTAGAGCCCCAGCGGGTCCGGGGGCACAGGCAGCGTGGCGAACAAGGCCATCAACTCGACCATCCGTCGCCGTTCGGGCAGGGCACACTCGCTGGCGGCCATCACCCGCTCGAGGTGCTGGGCGAGCGCGGCTCGCGAGGGATCCTCGT
>JAFGIS010000453.1 GCA_016929495.1 Polyangiaceae bacterium
GCGTCGAGGAACCAACCCGCGCCTGGATTGCCGACGTCGTGCAAGAATCCGATTCTCGCGCGTTGGCCGGCATACGGGGTCAGATCGGCCGCCTTGCGGGACCAGGCACCGGAGCTGCCCGATACCCCCGCCCCCACGGCGGTCCAGGCAGACCACGTGCTGGTCTCGGCATCCCAGGTCGACACCTGAACCGAACCGCTGGAGTAGCTGCCGTGCTGGAACCAGTTCCAGAACCTGAGTTGCACTTCCTTGCCTGCTGCCAGCTTGGGTAGCGCGACCGTCGGCGAGACCAACCGAGAGTCCGTGCCCGAGGGATAGTCGCTCCCCAACGTCGTGCCGACGCAGCCGTCACCCGCGAGGCAACGCCCGGGGCCCGCAGTGGGCGTTCCCACCTCCCATACGCCATTTTCCGCATACCAGTCGCTCCAGCCGCCATTGAAATCGCCGGTGAATGTCGGCACGTACCGAATGACCAGCACGTCGTCGACGTACCAGCCTGGTCCTGGGTTGCCAACATCGTGAAGGAACCCGAGTCGGATGCGCTGCCCTGCGTAGGCGGTCAAGTCACCGGCCTTCGGAGCCCAGACGGCCCCCGTGCCAGACACCGCGGGCCCGACGTTGGTCCATGCAGACCACGCGCTGGTTTCTTCCTCCCAGACGGAGACCTGGGCCTGACCCGAGGAGTAGCTCCCGTGCTGGAACCAACTGTAGAACCGAAGGGCAAGCTCCTCATCGACATCGAGTGCCGGCAGTGTGATGCCCGGGGACACCAGGCGGGAGTCGGTGCCGGAGGGATACTCGCCATCGAGAACCGTACCGGCGCAGCTCTCGCCGCCATGGCAGTCGGCGGGGCCAACGCCCGGAGCACCCACTTCCCAGACACCGTTTTCTGCGTACCAGGTATCGATGCCCGCTTCGAAGTCTTCGGCGAAGAGCGGGGTCCAGCTCGCTTCGGTATCGATGCCCTCCACCTCCACTGGCGGCGGGAGCGTTCGAGTCCCGCCCTCTTCCGAGCCGCCCGCCTCAGCCCCACCAGCTCCTCCGCTTCCGGGTGCAGTCCCTCCGGTACCGTTGTCTCCGGTCGCAGCCCCACGACCGCTCGTGCCGCCACTCCCGGCACCACCAGCGCCGCCCGTGGCCTCGCTCGCGTCGCCGCCGAAAGCGAGCTCCCGAAGGCAAAGGTCGAACGGAGTCTCGTCGCCGAGGACCGCTGGGATCTGAATCTCGATGCTCGTCACTTCGTTCAAGACGGAGGGATCGATGGGTGCACGGCTTCCGCCGTCCCAGCACTCTTCGAGGAAGTCGTTCCGCAGCGAGAGCGTGTTCGAGCCGCAGCTGAGAGGTGCGCAGGGGTAGGGGGCGGCGCCGACGTCCAGCTGGACGCGCAGCGGCACCGAGATGTCGCAGGCGACCCGGACGGCGACCTGGGTGAACGCGGACAGGTCCGCGGCCTTCGGGTCCCCGTTTTTGCCCTGGTTCAGGTTCCAGCCGACGGCAGCACCTCGGGACTCGTCGAAGGAGTCGGGATCCGGCAGGGCTGCGCTCACCCCGCTCGCGCAGATCGAAGAGCCTGCATCTTCGAAGCAGGGGTCCGGGCAAGCGGGGGTGATTTCGGACTTTCCGCCGTTGTCGCTGTCGGTGCGCGTGTACCAGTATCCTTGCAGGTCACCGTCGGTGGCATAGCCGTCGTTTACCGGTGGACGAGTCAGCTCCAGGGGGGGCACCGCGGTCGACCCGGTGGTCGTGCCCGTGGACGTACCCGCGGTGGCACCGGTTGCCGTCCCGGTGCTGCCGGTTGCCGTCCCGGTGCTGCCGCCTGTCGACTTGCCCGCATTGGCCCCGGTCGTCGTGCTCGTCGGGCTGCCCTTGGACCCGCCCGAGGCTGTACCACGGTTGTTCTCGACGCCTGCCGCGCCGGCGCTCTGCCCGCAGCACGTCGCGCTCTCGGTCACGCTGCGCACCTTGCAGGCTCCCAACAGTCCGACACAGACGAGCAGCACAGTGGCCCCAAGCCGCGCTGTTTTCATTGTGCGTCTCCTCGCAGAGTCCACCCGAACCCCTGGCCTTGGCCACGACACGTGTGCCCCCGAGACCGTGCGCTGAGCGCGCCGGCCTGCATCAAGGCGATATTGGTTCCGAGGGTCGGTCGCATGGGCAGAACCGTGAGCATGCCACGAGGGGGCGCCGCCGTGTGACCCCGTCCTACGCTCCGAGCAGCATATCGCCTCCCAGCCACCTGGCACGGGGCGGCGATGCACGGCCGCAGGGGTCCAGACTGAGCCCAACACCGCGGTCCCACAGCCGATTTTCCGAAACTCGGAGAAGCAACGCCGGCAAGCAAGTCCGGCTGGCAACGGCATGCGCGTCGAGACCGAACAGCGGGTCGACGCTCGCACCTCTGTCCGCTCTGGCTACTTCTGCCCTCCGCCCCCATCACGGCGCGACCTGATAGTCGGGGTGCAGCCCGCCGAGCACGGACAGCGCCATGACCCTGCTCGGATCCGGGCAACCCATGTGGGGTGCTGGAACCGGGAGGCGCTGACCAGGTTCCTGTGCAACCTGCAAGGAAACGTAGCAAGCGGTCGCATACGCCGAAAGAAGGCGAAAATCCAGCATATGAGGTCCTGGTACACCAGCGCGAACGGAACAACATGCGCGCTCGGCGATGACCGAGGAGACGAACCAGCTCCTTGTTTCGCGAGGCTGTGGTTGTCGAAAGAGCCACTTGAGAAGTGAGGCATCATGCATTGGAACGTTGTGGGGTTGAAGGGTCAGGTTCGGTCGGGGAGCCTCCCCGTGCGGGCTGTGGCCGGAGCGTGGTGGGTGGTTGTGGGAGTTCTCCTATTTGGTTGCAAGAGCAAACCAGCAGAACAAACCCAGCCAGCCGTGAAGGCCCAGCCGCAAGCGCCGAAGGTTGTCTCGCAGAGCACCGCGGCGCCGAGCGCACCGCAGGCGTCAGCTGTGCCAGCACCCGTCTCGTCGAGCGGGTCGGACGTGGGGCTCCCGGCTCGGTTGAGTCAGTGAGCCAGTAGCCGAATCTCAACATCTCCGGAACGACCGCCCCACGTTCTCAGAAAAGCCAAGGCACGAGTGCACGGCGCTCGCGCGGGTACAGCGGGCCACTCTTTCCGTCGAAGCGCTGCTTGTAGTCGCTGTGCCGCTGCCACGCCCACACGCCGAGGATGCCGCTGCCGAGCAACAGGAAACACACGGAAGATGGACGCCGGGTGACCCATGCGAATCCGAGCCAGCTCAGGATTTCGAACAGGTAGTGCGGGCATGACACGCGTTCGAAGAGAAAACCGTGCGGGATGGGTTTGATCTCGACGCCGCCGCCGCTGCGAAGGGCGGCGAGCATGCGGTGGCTCTTGTTGTTCCCCAACTGGGCCAAGACGAACAGGGCGGTGCCGCCCCAAAGCGCGGCGACGGGGGTGGGCGCGGAAGGAGTCGACAGGGACCATCCAATCCATGTCCCGAACCCCCAGTAGTAGACGTACTCGATCAGCGCGTCCGTCAGTGGCAACGAGGGCTTGGAGTATCGGTGCACCCATGCCGCTTCCAGCGCCCGCCGCGAGAAGTGGACGCACCAGAGCCCGACGGCCAGCCACGTACCGAACTCGAACTGTGTCGCCGCGGCGCCGCGCGCAAGCACGACGGTGGGCATCACAACGAGAGCGACGGCGTAGCTGACGATGTTGTGGGTACGAGGTGTCACGGGCGAACTGTAGCACCGGTCCTGCTCCGTTTGGGACAGCTGCCACGATCGCGACGCGGACGCAAGGCGACGAGTCTAGCCCTCCTCTTCGTGCTCATCTTGATCGCCCGGCTGCAAGCGCAACTTGTATCCCGACCGACGCAGCGTATCGAGCGGCAGCGAGCCGCCGAGCTTGGCGCGCA
>JAFGIS010000454.1 GCA_016929495.1 Polyangiaceae bacterium
CGCTCTCGTCCACATAGGCCACGGGGAGTCCTGATCCACCTCGATCCCAGCCCCTCCCACGCGTCGCGAGAGCATGGACTTGCGGGTGGACGTTCAGCAACCCGCCGAACGTCTGGACCACGGCCACGATACCGATCGGACGGCCATGGATTCGGCCTTTACATCTGTGCCAACTACGTGAAACAGATGGGGGGCACCATTACCGTTCAAAGTGAAGGGGCTGGGCGAGGTGCAGTGTTCACTGTCGCCCTGGCGCGCAGAGCCGTGAGCGCCATGATCTGATCGAGCGTCTCGTCGACCACGTGGACCGCGATGGGGCGGCCGTTCGCCTGGAGCCCGCGCATGAGCCGTGGAATGAGCCAGTGCACTGTGGGTATGCCCACCCCGGCGTATCGCCCAGAAAGGGCGATCGCATCGATGCCGCAGAGCGCCGCCGTGCCTGCTCCGGAGGCCAGAAGCAACCGGTATTCGAAGAGCCGCCTGGCCGCGCGCACGTCCTCGGCCGTCCCGGCGAGCACCTCGTCCAGATTCACCCGGCGGCCGGTGAGGCCGGACAGGCCGCTTTCGCGAGTGAGCACGCGGTCGATCTGCTCGGGCCCCATGTTGAGCGCGAATGCCATTCGGAGCACGACGCCGGGATCGAGGTCGCCACACGTGGTCTCTCCCGGAAGGCCTTCCAGCGGGGTCAGACCACCGGTGACCATGATGGGCCGGTCTCCGAGGACGGCCGCCAGCTCCGGGCGAGGCTCCAGGCAGATCGAGAGGGTTCGGCATGGGCCGGGCGAGCCCGAACATCGGAGCTCGCGCGTTGCGACGTCGCTCGCGGCTGCGTGAAACAGCCCGTGACGGCCCATTCGCTCGAAGCCGATCTCACGGCGCGTTTCCCGATCGAGCCCGTAGAGTCGTTCACGATGAGGCAATGCACAGAAGAAGGCCGTGTCGAAGACGAAGAAGCAGTCCGCATCGGGGATTCGACGCTTGGCCGCCTCGGCCATCCGAATCGCTGCCGGCAGGTGTAGAGGAGCATGGGGCGTGAGTGTCTCCAGCTCGTGGAGAACGCCGGACTCGACAGGCACGGGTCGATCGAAGCCAGGACCCCCGTGCGCGACGCGGATGGCGACGAGCGTTGGCCCGTTGTCAGGCTCCTCTTGGCGACAAGCGCGAACCGCTTGATCGACGAGCGCACCGGCAGCGTCGCCGAGCTTGTCAGGCGCCGGCGGGCGGACAACCGTGCCGGATGCGCGCGGGGGCTCATTTGCCCGGTCGAAATAGGCGTATCGCAGGGCACGTAGGCCTGGTCGCAGTGTCAGGATGCCCATTTGGTTTCACCTTCCGTCTCGTTCGAGCCGATGGCTACTCGGTAGGTCGTGCGCGCGATGGCGAGCTCTTCGTTGGTGGCGATCACCAGCACGCGCATCCGACTGTCTTTCGTCGCGATGTCCGCGGGGAGCTCGGACGCCTGCTCGTTGGCTTCGTTGTCCATCTCGACCCCCCAGGCTTCGAGACCATCACAGAGCGCCCGTCGGACGAACGGTACCAGTTCACCTATGGTATCTGTGAATATGATCGCGGCGGCCGGCGCAGCGACGGCGAGGTAGGATCCCAGGTACTTGCGGATCCGCCAGAGGTAGACCTGAGCCGTCTCGTCGAAGGCCGCCTGCGTGCCCGCACCGAGCACGTCGCGGATGTCGGCCGAGCGCTCGGCCAGACCCAGTACCCCGCTCTTCTTGTTGAGAAGCGATTCTACCGTTTCGCTGTCGCCGCCTGCGCGCGCCAGGAGCTGGAGGGTCACGGCAGGGTCGAGGTCGCCGCAGCGTGTGCTCATGAGGAGCCCCTGCAGCGGCGAAAACCCCATCGTGTTGTCGGCCGACTTTCCTTCGACCAGAGCGCAGAGGCTCGCTCCTCCGCTCCCGAGATGGCAGCTCACGGCGTTCAGCTCAGAGAGCGGGCAAGAGAGCAGGCGTGCCGCTTCCCCTACGACGTACTCGTGGCTGATGCCGTGGAAGCCGAATTTCCGGAGGCCCGCTCCGACTCGCAGATCGCGAGGCAGGGCGTAGCTGCTCGCGTGCTCCGGAATGGTGCTGTGGAAGCTCGTGTCGTAGACCAGGATCTGGCGGAGCTCGCGAGATCGCTCCCGGCAGGCTCGAACCAGCGAGATCGCGGGAGGATTGTGAATAGGGGCCAGCGAAGCGATCTCGTCCAGGGCCGCGTTCACAGAGTCGTCGAGGAGCGTGGCCGCTGCCGTGAAGATGTGCCCTCCGTGTACCATGCGGTGCCCTATGACGTCGGGAAGGGGGAGCCCGTCGCGCTCGAGCAGAGCCATGACCTGGTCGAATGCGGCACCATGGTCCGACATGGGAACCATCACCGTCTGCGATCGACCTTGCGATCGGTGAACGATTCGTGAAGGCTCGGAGGTCTTGAGGCCGACCCGCTGCGCCTCGCCCCGCGCCTGCTCGATCTCCTCCGGCATCTGGAGCAGGCTGTATTTGAGCGACGAGCTGCCGCAGTTGAATACGAGCACGTTCATGTCAGATCTCGTCAGCGGTCCATCCGAACACCGGGACCCCGATCAGGCTGTGGACGATGGCGGCCGTGCCGTAGCTGGCCTGACCGATTTTCTCCGTCTCGACGTATTCGTTGCACGCGTGGGCCATCTCCTCGCGCCCGGGGCCGTAGCCGATCGTCGGGATTCCGAGCTCGGTCACGAGCGTGCAGCCCGGCGTTCCCATGCCGAGCCGGTCGAGCGTCCACTGACCCGTCCGCGCAGGGCAATCGGCCACGCTGAGCGCCTGAAAGGCACGGCGCGGCAGCGTGCTGAAGGGATCGGTGAGCCAGGGAGAGGCGAGGCGGCGTACACTCCGGGTATGGCCGGTGGCGAGCTGCTGGCGCTCTTCGGACACGTCGATGTCGATCCCCACTGATCCGGCCGGTCGTGCGCTTTCGGTCGATGCCTGCCGCACCTCCTTCAGCACGTTGTCCAGCGATTCGCCCATGAGCAGCCGGCGCTGCAGGCGCACCAGCGCGCGGGTGGAGCCGTTCGTTCCGGAAACGGAGGGTTTTGCGACCGTCGTCTGCTGCTTCTGGCCCGGGGTCGGGGCTGGAGCGAGCGGAGTGCTGTAGTGATCGAACACGGCCCGGCTGGCGTCCGTCACCTGGAAGAGATCCCGCCCGGAGATCTGGATGTCGAGCGCCACCCAGCCGTCGTGGCCGTAGTAGAGCCCCAGGTTGGTCGGCTCGGGTACGATCGCGTACTGCACGGAGAAGTCGAGATCCGGAAGCGTGCGCTCGACGAGGAGCCGTGTGCCCACGCCCACGCCGTTCTCCTCGGCCACCGTGGCGGCGACCACGAGGTTTCCTCTGAGTGGCAGCAGGCTGCGGCGCAAGGCGACCGCGGCGAAGAGCTGGGCGGCGAGCCCTCCCTTGCAGTCGGCGGCTCCGAGCCCGGCGATACGGCCGTTGTCCATGGCGGCGGAGTAGGGGCTCTGCGCCCACTGTTCCGGGGAGAGCACGGGCACGGTGTCCAGATGAGAGGTGAGCAGCACGGTGGGACCCGCCTCGAAGCCGAACATGACGCCGACCACGTTGCCGAAGGCGTCCCGAAAGACCCGGTCGAAGGCTCCGGACTGATGGAAAGCGCGCTCGATGAGACCGCTCACCGTGGCCTCGCCCAGGCTCTCGCTCGGGGCGCGAATCAGATCGCGCGTCAGGTCCAGGGCAGGGTCGAGCGCCCAGGCGGCTCGTTCACGCAGTAGATCGTACATGTGTGCTCCTTTGGGTGAAGTGATGTGCTGCTCGGCACCCTTTCGTGCTGGGAAGGGTGCAAGGAGCGGGCCCGCGTCCTCGTGTGCGCGAAGTCGGCTGAATCGTTGAGGGTATACACGAATAGACAAGTAAGGGTTATTTCGATTTGAAATAATCCGTTTTCATGTTGAAATATAGGGATGAAGGCGCGAGAGCTCAGGCTCGATGAGCTGGTGACGTTCGAGAAGGGGCGGATCAGCCTACACGGCCGCAGATTGGTGTTGCACAGCATGGACGCGATGGCGCAGTTCCGCCGCGATCTCGTGGATCTCGTCGGGCCGGATCAGGCTCGGCGAGTTCTGACGCGGTTCGGTTTTTTTTCAGGACAGGCCGACGCCGCGGCCATGCGCCGGATTTATCCATCCATCGGCCTTCACGAGTGGCTGAGGTCGGGTGCGAGCCTCCACTCGCTCATGGGTGTGACGCGCGCCGTGGTTCGGGCCCTCGAGCTTCCGGACGTCGAGGGTCGCTTTTTCATGGAGGTGACCTGGCACGAGTCTGGCGAGGCAGAGGAGCATCTGACACAGTTTGGGCGCGCTCGAGAGCCGAGCTGCTGGATGATGGTTGGATACGCGAGCGGTTATGCGAGCTACTGCCTGGGCAAGCCGGTTTTCTTCATGGAAACGCGCTGCCGCGCGGCCGGGGCGCAGGTCTGTTCCGCGATCGGGCGCGACGAGGCCTCGTGGGGCGGCGAAATCGGGCCGCACCGGGCCTTCTTCAAAGCCGACGACATCAAGAGTCGCATTCGCGACTTGACCCGGGCGCTGCGCGCTGCGTCGCGGGAGCTGTCCACTCATCGAAAACGGCTGGCCGAGCTCGAGGCGCTTCGCGCGGGGCTTCCCGTGGAGGTTCACAGCCGGTCATTTGGCCAGACGCTGGAAGTCGCGACCCGAACCGCGCGTTTCGACACGTCGCTGTTCATCACGGGTGAAAGCGGGGTAGGGAAGGAAGTTCTGTCGCGTTACATCCACCAGCAATCCCCGCGGCGGAGCGCGCCTTTCGTCGCGATCAATTGTGGGGCGCTTCCGGACACGCTGCTCGAGAGCGAGCTGTTCGGTCACACCGCTGGAGCGTTCACCGGGGCCCGCGGGGAGCGCGTTGGGCTGTTTGAGGAGGCCGCGGGTGGAACGGTTTTTCTGGACGAGATAGGCGAGACGTCGCCCGCCACGCAGGTGAAGCTGCTGCGCGTCTTGCAGGAGCGCGAGGTGCTTCGCCTGGGAGAGAACGTCCCACGCAAGATCGACGTGCGAGTGATCGCGGCCACGAACCGCGACATTCATCAGGCCCTCCGAGACAAGAGGTTGCGCGAGGACCTGTATTACCGGCTTGCCGTGGTGGAGATCCGCGTTCCGCCGCTGCGCGAGCGACGGGACGACATCTTGCCGCTGGCGCGCCATTTTGTTCAGCGCTTTGCCGAGAAGCAGGGGCTGGGGCACCTCACTCTTCACGCGAGCTGCGCCGATCTCCTGCTCAACCACGATTGGCCCGGGAACGTTCGTGAGCTGGAGAACGCGATCGAGCACGCGGCCGTGCTGTGTACGGACGGCATCATGCGTCCCGAGCACCTGCCCGTCACGATCCGTGTTCCGCGAGCGCGGCTTCGTACAGCGGCTGGAGGCCGAGCCCGGTCGCTGGCCGAGGTGGAGGCGGAGCACGTCGAGGCGGTGCTGGAGCTCACCCAGGGGAACAAGGGGCGCGCGGCCGAGATTTTGGGGATCGGAGGGGCGACGTTGTGGAGGAGGCTCAAGAAGCAGGCAAGATCGAAGAATGGTGTGAACCGGTAGTTTACGGCTGGCTTTACGCGCTTCCCTATCTCTTTGATGGAGCCGGCTTCGCGCAGGAGCTTGATGACCTTGTGCCTGAAGAGCCGTTCGGCGGCGCTCTCGTCCACATAAGACACGGGGAGCCCTGATCCACCTCGATCCCAGCCCCCATGCGTCGCGAGAGCATGGACTTGCGGGTTGACGCTCAGCAACCAGCCGAACATCTAGTTTAATTAAATCCCCAATGCCTTCGTAAAAA
>JAFGIS010000455.1 GCA_016929495.1 Polyangiaceae bacterium
ACGTCACCGGCCATGTTCCCCGTACAGCTCCTCTCGACTCAGCGTACCGCCAATCCAGCTGATTCCGCCCTTGAGGGTGGGCCGATGCAATGTGAAGCTCCTGGGCAAAGGCTTGGCGCGTCGTGACGCCTCCGCAACGACACGCGCTCGGTCGATTGCGGGCAGCTGCGAAAGCTCTCGCACGAGGCGTTCCAAGTGCTTCGGGTCGGCAGTCATGGCGCGAGTCTACCCCATCCGTTGGCCGGGACCAAACCGAGTGCACTCGTGAGCGTGCCGACGCACGGAATCCAGGACGAGTCTGGCACACGAGAGAAGCCGCCCAACCAGCGCCTGGATCCGACGTGGAGCCGGGCACGCCTCGCTCGGGGTGACCCTTGCCTGCACGTGGCGGCTGTTCGCCGCCCCTCTTTTCTGGCCGTCCCGCATCCTGTACGCTCGTTTCGCTGGGCCCCATGCGGCTCAAGCGCACCACGTTGGCCAGCCGTTGTATCCACTGGGAAATGACGCACATGCGGGCCAGACCGTTCGATTCGCTCGCGACCGTCACTCTCGCGAGCGGGTGTGCGGCGAGTCGGCGCATCTAGCCTTGCGCTGCCCGGCCTACAGGGATGCCGTGAAGTACCGGCGATAGTGGTGCTACTGAGAACGTCCGGTACGCGGTGGTACGGGGTCGAAGGCAGGTGTACAGTCCAGGAGCAATGCCCACGGCCTTCCGCAGCGGGCCGTACCGCTGCTTCTTCTACTCGGCCGACGCGGCGGAACCCCCTCACGTGCACGTCGAACGTGATGAAAGGATCGCGAAATTCTGGCTCAGCCCGGTCCGGCTCCAGGACAGCGGTGGCTTCAGCCGGACGGAACTTGTACGCTTGGAGGGCATCGTCAACGAGAACGTCGAGGTTCTACTGAGGTCGTGGAATGAGTTCTTCTCAAGCTGAGCCGCGAGCTGCCTACGCGCTGAGCGTCAGCGTCACGGATGACACGTTAGCGGTCGACCTGGTGGACGGGCGCACCGTTTCTGCTCCGCTTGCGTGGTATCCTCGCTTGGCCCACGGGACTCCAACGGAAAGGGCCGAGTGGCGTTTGATCGGTCGCGGCGAAGGTGTCCACTGGCCGCAACTTGATGAAGATGTCAGTGTCGAGGCTCTGCTGGCGGGGCGCGGGTCCGGGGAGTCCCAGGCCTCCCTCGAGAGATGGCTGCGAACCCGACGGCGCGCTGGCTAACCGAGCGAGCGCCGTGCCAGCGACCCCAGCGCCCGCTCACGTCTTCTGGGGCTAGCGATTCGCCCCAGCAGCGCGCTCTTCCCGAGCGCCGCCACGAGTCCGTCGCCGTGGCGGCCGCCATGGCGCTGCCCAACCGCCGCCAGCCGTCGCCCCGAACCCATCCCTCACCGCCTGACCGCCTCCCTGAGCAACCGCAGCGTGACCGAGTCCTCCTCGCGCCTGAGCTCCACGAGCACGTCCGTTCCCGCTGGCCCGCTCAGACGACTGCGCGCGTCCTCGAGCGACCGCGGCGGCGCGCCGTCGATGGCTGCGAGCTCGTCGCCGACCTGAACGCCGCTGCGCTGCGCATCGCTGCCCTCCGCGACGTGCACGACCACCACAATCCTTGCGTCGCCGCTAGCCCGATCGCCCAGGGTCACCGCCACGGTGGCGCCGGTCGCGGGCGCGCTCTCACCCGGCTCGGCGCTGAGCGCGATCCGGATGTCCTCGAGCGGGCGACCTGCGCTGGCCTCCACCGCCACGCGGCCTCGACCCACACCGGCGGCATAGGCCTCGAGCTCGTGCTTGCCGGGCTCGAGCCCCGAGAGCTGGAACCTGCCCTGCGAATCCACCGCGCTGATGCCGGGCGGCAGAGGGCCCGTCGGCAGATAGGCGGGAACGATGCCGTCCGCGACACGGGCGCCCGGCACCGGTGAGCCGCGGGCATCGACGACGAAGCCGCTGATGGTGACCGCTTCCTTCAGGTCCACGTCCGGGAGCTCGAAGGGCCGGTCGAGCCTCGCCGTGCGAGCTAGCGACACCTCCACCCGCGCGGGCGCATAGTCCGTGTGACTGACGATCAGCACGGCCGGGCCCGGCGCGACATCGGCAATCAGATACTCGCCGACCGCGTTGGTCGTGCCGGTGCTTCGGACACCGCCGCTCACGACCGTCACTCTCGCACCGGACACCAGCTGCCGACCCCGGACGGCCGTGACCCGGCCGCTGACGGCCGTGCCTCGCTCTAGCCGGAGCTTCAGCTCTTCGGGCGCGTTCTGGACGACCGCGACGGCCTGGATCCAACCCGGAGCTTCGGCAACAATGCGCAGGCCGAGACCACGAGCGTCCTCGACGGAGACGCCACCGTCCGGAGCCGTGAACAGCGTTCGCCGCAGGGGCGTGCCCGCGTCGGTGGACATCACGAGCACCTGCGCGGCGTCGATGGGTTGGTCTCGCTCGTCGAGCACGGTCACGCGAACGGCCTGACGGGGCGCGGGCAGTGTCAGCTTGAGGTCGGTCAGGCCCGCTTCGGGCACCTCGAGCTCGCGCCGGACTACGACGCCGTCCGATTCGCCGGGGCGGCTCACGTCGAGCACCACCCGATCGGGGACCGAGGCGAAGGCAAAGGCCCCGTCGTCGGAGGTGATGGTGAAGCTGCGGAACGCCGCGTCCATCGCCGAGAGCGTCACCGGCGCACCGGCCACCGGCCAACCGCGGTCGTCGACGAGGCAGCCTTCGAGCGCTGCGCCGCGGCGCATCACGACGCGCACGGACGCGGTTTCTCCGGGCATCACCCGCACCCAGTCGCTCACGGCCTGAAGATAGGCGGGATGGCGGGCGATGGCTTGGAGGCGACCGGGAGTCACGGGGCTGGCACTGAACCCACCGCGCAAGTCGGTGACCCACCCTCCGGCGCTGGCCTGGGGCCGAGACCAGGTGTCCCCGGACGAAGACGGATCGACCATGGCGACGAGCTGCTGGCCCTGCGGGACGGGGGGTACCGGACCGGGAGACACGCCGAGCTCGCCCACGGGAAGGAGCGGCAACGGCCCGCCCAGGGCCCATTCGAAGTGAGCGCGTTGAAACGCCAGCGCCAGCGGTGTCTCGGCGATTGGGAAGCCATCCAGGTCGGTACCGACAATTTCGACCGAAGCCGCATCGATGGGGAAGCCCCGCTCGTCGACCACCTCTCCGGCGAGCGTCGCACCCCTGAGCAGGGCCACTCGCACCGGTCCGGTCAGCTCGGGCGGCACCGCCACGGCCGAACGCGCAACGAAACCGTCGGCGCGAGCAGCCAGGGTCGCGGCCCCGGCGCCGATGGGCCCGAGCGTCACGCGACCGTGTTTTTCGGTTCGCCCGCGCAGCGGGAAAGGACTCAGTCCCCCTTCGACCAGAACGACATCGGCGCCTGCGACGGGGAGAGCCCCGTCGGCCTCTCCATCGGTGACCCAGGCCGTGACCATGCGACCAGCGCGCAGGACCAGTGTGACTTCGCGGCGACCCCCTCGCACGAGCTCGATCCCCTCGGCGGTCTCGCTCACCCACGTGCCGGAGGTCGCGCGAAGGTCATAGACACCGTCGAGCAGCCCTCCAATCTCGACGCTGCCGTCGTGGCCGGTCTGGACCTGTCGCGCAGGCCACAGGCTGGTGCCACCGAGGGTGACGTCAGCGCCGGAGACGGGTTTTGCGTCAGGACCGTGTACGGCAACAGCCAGCACCCCCAGGCGGCGCAAGACGACCTCGAGAGGGCCCATGACGTCCGTGCGGGTGATGGACTCGAAGCCACGCGCAGAGACCTTGACCGTCCAGGGCGGGGGACTGAGTCGCCCGAGGCGGGTCGAGCCGTCCGCGGCCGACAGACCACCCACCGGCAGGGCGTCACCGCCGTAGACCAGCACGGTGGCTCGGCCCAGGGGCTCTCTCGGAGCCGCACGCACGGTGACCGTGAGCGTATGTTCTCGCGGCAGCTCGAGCTTCGCAGTGCGCAGGGACGGCCCCACGACGAGCTGTGTGCTGCGGCGCGCGCGTCCGACGGCCTCTGCGAGGACCCACGTCTTGCCGCGGGGCAATCCGCGCAGCAGCACGCGGCCCTTCTCGTCCGTGCTGCCCTCCCCCGCTTCGTAGAAGCGTTGTTCGTGTTCCCAGAAGGCCCGCACCCGGGCCTTGCTGATGGGAGCTCCGTCCTCCTGCTGCGTCGCGACCACCGAGAGCTCACCGGTCTGCAAGTTGGGGCTCGACGGGGGTCGCGGCACATGCCGTGCGACCGGTGCGTCGCGAACCAGCGCCACGTCCGTCAGGCTGACCACGAAGGCCAGACAAATGACGAGTGCCACCAGCCCGACCAAGCGCTCGGCGAGGCGGCGGATGCTCACGGGCACGACGACGAAGCCCAAGACTTGCCTTCCCGGTCCTTCACGCCACAAACGCACCCGAGGGGCAAGTGCGTCCGGCGGGGCTCGGGCCCTGCTGGAATGCGGCTGGGAGAGCGGCCCTTCGGCCGGCTTCTTCGGCAGGGAAGCCCGACTGTGCCGCGATGCGGGCAAGGAGCCGAGCTCGGAAGTGCAGAGCGTCAGAGGACTTCCGAGTCGTATTCCGAGCCAAGGATCTCGGGCAGCGGCATTCGACAAATAGCATCCTTTCCCATGCTGCTGATGAGGACTTGACAGGTCAGATCGTTTTGACCAAATAGGTCAGATGAAGACCGCCTCCGTGACCGAGCTCAAGGCTCGTCTGTCGCACTTTGTGCGCATGGCGCGGCGCGGCACGGAGGTAGAGATCCTGGAGCGCGGAGTGCCCGTGGCGAGGCTCGTCGGTCTGCCGCGCGCCTCGGCAGGACGGGACCGCGAACGAATCGAGCGCTTGTCCAGGGCTGGCGTTCTGCGCCGCGGAAGAGGGGACGTGCGTTGGCTTCTCTCGGAGCCTCCGATCGCCCAGCGCGGCGTGGAGCTCGCTCGTGCCGTGGATGAGGACCGCGGAGACCGAGTGTGAGATTCTGGGATGCTTCGGCCGTCGCCCCGCTGCTGTTCGAGGAGGCAGGCAGCGAGCTTGTGCGTGTTTGGCTCGAGGAAGACGCAGACATGGTCCTCTGGGGGCTCAGCCGACTCGAGTTGGTGTCAGCGGTCGAGCGACGCGCACGTGAGGGAGTACTCGATGCAGCTGCACGAGCAGCGGCACTGCTCCGCATCGACCGCATGGCGAACGACGCACACGAGGTGACCGACCTTTCGGCGGCCCGGGTGAGGGCCATGGCTCTGCTGGCCCGTTATCCTTTGCGCGCTGCGGATGCGGCTCAGCTGGGTGCTGCGCTGCTCGTCGCAGACCCCGATCCCTTCTCGCTCACCATGGTTGTCCTCGACCGTCGGCTGGCTGAAGCCGCACAGCGCGAGGGACTGCGCGTTCTGAGTTGGCCCACGTGATGCGCGGACAGCGCGTCGTTCTCGAACGTGGCACCCCGGCCGGCTCGGCGGGCGTGGCGCTTTGGCCCCGGTACTCTATCCTTCCCGTGTTGCCGACCCTGGCGAGTCCCAAGCTCTGGACGATCACGCTGCTGGCAGTGGTATTCGCGTGCTCGTCGAAGGAGCGGCCTCCTGGCCGATCTCATGAAGCGGGGTCCGGAGCCGGAGTGCTGCGCGATGCGGGCTCGGAGCCCGAGGGGCCTCCCTTGCCGGATGCTCCCGGGCTGTGCGGCAACCAAATCATCGAGCAAAACGTCGATCGGCCAAGCCTGTATTTCGTGCTGGACCGGTCGGGGAGCATGTCCGAGCGCTTCGAGGAGGGTTCGTTTGAGAAGTACGCAACCTCGGTGCTCGCGATCCGCTCGGTCCTGCGCGCCATCGGCCACCGCGTGAGCTACGGCGCTGCAGTGTTCCCGGCCTTCGACAGCGCAGACGACGAATGTGCGACCGGCGAGGAGGTCTTCGCCGCTCGGCCCGGCGACCCACTGCAGTACGCGCTGGATGGCGAAGATGGCCCTGTCCTGAAGGAGTTCATCCAGGTGCTGGGGACTCGTCCTCCAGGCGGCGGGACGCCGACATCGGCCACCCTTGCGGCACTGACGCCGACGCTGATCGAGATCGAAGGAAAGACCGCACTGGTCCTCGCGACCGACGGGGAGCCGAACTGCAACCCCGATGCCATCTGCTCGGGTGCTGATTGTCCCTGGAACGTCGCGCACGAGACGACGGATGACGGCCGGGAGTGCGGCGAAGACGTCAACTGCTGCGACCCGGACATCATGGAGGAGGGCCCCCTCTCGTGTTTGGACCAGCCTGCCACGCTGGCGGCCTTGCGGGAATTGGAGTCAGCAGGCATTCGTTCTTTCGTGATTGGCCTTCCCGGCAGCGAACGATTCGCGGAGGCGCTCGACGCAATGGCCGAGGCGGGCGGCACGGCCCGAAGTGGCGGCCACGCGTACTTCCCCGTCACGAGCGCGACCGAGCTCAAGGACACGCTGCTCGGCATTGGCGTCTCCGTGGCTATCAGCTGCAGCATCGAGCTGTCGAGCCCGCCGCCGGATCCGGACCTGGTGAATGTGTACTTCGATGGCCGCGTCGTCGGTTCGAATGCGCACGATGGGTGGGTCCTCGACGGCGAGGCTCTCCTGGACATCCGCGGGAGCGCGTGCGAAGAGCTCAAATCCGGCGACGTTTTCCAGGTACAGGTGGTCGCCGGCTGCCCAACGGTGGTCATCTAGGCGAGTGCCGCGTTTCGATTGAGTTGAGGGGCCGGAAGCGCCGCCCCCAGCTGGGCGAAGGCGGCACTTCCGGCCCGAAACCCACTCGTCTGAGCCGCGGCACCCCTCGTTTTTGGGCATCGTTTCAATTGAAACGATGCACTAGAGGCAAGTACCATGGCGCCCGTGACCACCGAGCCTGAGCTCGAAACGCTTCGGACCCAGATCGACGATCTGGACGCCCGGATCCTTGGACTCATCGCCCAGCGCGTCGGCGTGGTCATGCAGATCGCCGAATACAAGCTGAGTCGTGGGCTGCCCGTTTATGATGCAGAACGGGAGACCAGGCTCATCAATCGGCTCTGCGAGCTTCGTCCACCGCCGTTGGACGCCGAAACCGTGCGGCGCATCTACGAACGCCTGATCGACGAGTCCCGCAGGCTCGAGCAACGCCACCTCACCCGCTCCGCGGCAGCGCGGGAGCGCAGACGAGGGTGACGGCCAAGTCCGTCCCGCTGTGGGACCAGCGCTACGGCCGCGTTCCGCGATGCGGAACGCGGCCCAGACAACGAGAGCGAGCGCTGGCCACACGTGGCCGAAGGTCTTGGCCGCGGCGAGACCTCGCCGAGCTGGGGTCTCGCCGCGGCCAAGTCCGTCCCGCTGTGGGACCAGCTAATGCAGCGTGTGCCAGCGTCCGTCGTGCTCGATCCTCGGGATCTCGACGTCGGAAGGCGGCAGCCCGGGCGGGACCACCGGCCGCGGCGTGGGCCTCGTCGAGAAAACGATGTGAACAGGCCCATTCGGCGCTACCAGCGGGAGTTGCCGGGCTGCCCTTTCCCTCTGAGCCTCCAGCGCCTCCTCCTGCTCCCACCGCCGCAGCGTCTTGTGGTGCTGGCGACGACGACGGCGGTAGCCCCAGACGAACAGCCCCAAGGCTCCGAACCAGACAACACTGCCGCTGAACAGCACGGGCCAGAACGTGTAGCGCCTGGAAACGTCCTCCCGCCACTCGTACTCGAGCTGCGCTGGATCGATTCCGTACGCGTGGTTGAGCGCGACCGGGAACGGCCGGCCTGCGCGCAGCATCTCGACCATGCGGCTGAAGCGATGATGGTCCTCCCTCCTCACCAAGAAGCGCACGATGTCCGCGGCCTCGGCGTAGGCAATCGAGGCCTTGGACGCGTCAACCGGGAACGTGCGCTCCAGGTCGGTCAGCTTGAGCAGATCATCGCCCAGAGTCGCCAGCCAGAGCGTGTTGAGCCGAGGAAAGGAGCTCTCACCCGAGGCGAACACGGCGAAGCCCTCGTTGAACCAGCGGGGCACCGGCGCGCCTCGGACTGCGTCGTCCAGAGCCAGGTGAGCCAGCTCGTGCTGGAACACCTCCCCGAGCTCGTGGCGGTCGTTCGGACGTACGGGACTGATGGTAAGGAGCACGAGTCCGAGTTCCGGGTATGCCACGCCCGAAGCGTACTTCGGGAACGGAGCACCTTCTGGAGCCAGGCTCGCCATTTCGCCAGGCGTGCGCGCCACGTAGACGATGACGCGATCGAGCACATGCTGCCCCAGACGGGCGCTGAGTTCTGACCTGGCTTGGTCGGCTGATTCGATGAGCGGCTGCACCCTCTCGCGTAGGCCGGGCGGGTACGAGAACCGAATCCAATCACCGCTGTAGCTGTTGAAACCCGGCGGCGGCCGGGGAAGGGTCAAGGACGCGCCGCGACGCCTCGGAGCATCGCCGGGAGCCGCCGGGTCGATCGCGGCAGGGTCGCCGACTCCGACGCGGACGTCGCTCGACTCGGCCGCCGCGGTCGTGGGCACGGCGCCCAACAGCAGAGCTGCGAACCAGACCCAAATGCCCACGAGGGTGCAGCGGGCAGACCGGCGGTCGAATTCACTGCCGGGAGCAGTGCGACGCGAACGCATACCACTACAGTATGGATCCGGTTCTGCCGCTCGTCGCCCCCAGCCGACGCACCAAGGCGTCCTGTTGACTCGACGGACTTGGCGCGAAGTGGTGGACCACTCGGTTGAACCACCGGCCGAAACAGGCGTGTTCGGGGAAGCCAAACGCTTGTTCTGCAAGCCGCGCAACCCCACATGCAAGAGCCCAGAACGAGATCAACGAGGCAAGTCACAGAACGAAGCCGAGGACCCAGCCGAGTATCGGGCTCTCGGTGTGCAGCGCAGCAAGTATGCCGGTGCGGTCTGCGAGCCACAAGCCGACGACCACCACCAAGACCCAGAGCGTCGGTCCGAGCCGCCGCGAAGCCGTTCCGATCTGCGGCGGGATGCGCACCCAGCCGGCCACGATCCCCAGGGCGACGGCAAGAAGAGCGTCGAGCAGGCCATAGCCGAGCGTCCCGGCGACCGGATCGGTCCAGGCGGCTCGCAGAAGGACCAGTCCCACGACAGGTGACAGAGCAGCCAACGCCATGACTGCGACTCGGCCAGTCCGCGCGCGGTCACCCTCGAGGGAACCCACGATCGCGAGCAGCCGCGCTGCAGCGACCATGGCACCGAGGAACACCGCCGCCGCAACGACCGCGAAGGTGACTGCCCCGAGCGGACGATGGTGCGTTGACGCCTTGAGCATTCGCCCCAACACCATCACCGGACCGGAGGCTAGTCCGACGCCGACGAGAGCGGCCAGCGCAGCCGGACGCCATGGACGAGCTGCCCGCGCCAGGGCCACGGACGGTCCAAGCAACAGCGCCGCGGGCGCGATGGCTGCCAGCCACGCAACCATCAGCCCGGCATGCCCTTGCATGCCCGCTCGAATCGCTGCGGGCAAGGCGACCAATACCGACGCGGCAACGCCGAGCAACAGCCCTTCGGCGACGCGCGCGTAGGAGTCGGCAGGCACTGGCGCCCGCCGCACCCGCTGCGTGCTCGGACTGGGCTGCGCCGGTGTGAGGGTGGGCTCGCGCGTGGTCATCGGATGGGCTCGAGGAGGTCTTCGAAGACGGCTGCGTACGCCTTGGGGGCCGACAGATGACTAGCTACCACTGTCGTTGGTTCGAGTCAGCATCTCACACCGAACATGGCTGTACCCTGCTCCCCGTGTCATCCAGAGTGCTCAGGCGGCCTACCGGACAGGACGGCAAGCTGGGGCTGCGCGCAGGGCCGCGCGCGCGGCCCGCTTCACGCCTTCGGGGATCCCTTCCCTGGCCAACAGAGGTCGGAGCGTACCCGTCAGGTCGCGCGGCTGGATCCGCCCGAGCGCCTCGAGGGCGGCCCAACCAAGAAGCTGCTTGGACGCGTCTGCGAGCGGATCGCGAAGCGCGAGCGCCAAGTGCACCAGCGAGTCCACGGACTGGGTGTCGCACATCCGGCCCAGTGCGCGCGCGGCAGAGGCGCGGACTTCGACCGGCTCCTCGTCATCGTCGAGTAGCTCACGCAACGCGGGCGCTTGCGCCCGCGTTCCGCGCCGGCCTAGCGCCTCGATCACGGCGCTACGAACCGTCACGGCCTGGTCGTCGAGAGCATCACCCAGGGACTGGTCCGCAAGGGTGGACGGGCCCTGCTCCGCGAGCGCCTTCGCGGCCGCAACGCGGACGAAGGGCCACTCGTCCTTGCGCAGGCGTTCACTCACGGCGCCCGTGGCGAAGCTCGATGCGCGTGATGCCAGCGCTTGAACCGCCGCCTCGCGCACGCGGCTGGCGGCGTCGGAAGTGGCCTGAACCAGCTCGGCACGGTAGAGCCCGGGGTAGCGCGAGACCTGCGCCGCCCGCAGTCGCACGTACGGGCTCGCGTCGGCCGTCAGCGCGCGAGAAACGAGTGCCTGGACCGTGGGGTTACGGCGCGCGAGAAAGGCGGCGGGCTCGAGCAACAGGTACCGGGTGCGAAAATCGGGGCTGTTGGAGGAGAGCCGGAGCAACAGCTGGGAGGCCTCCGGCTCGTATGCGCCGACCCTGGCGCCGAGCGATCGAAGCACGTCGATGGCGGCGATGGTCGGAAGCGTCGTATCGCCCAAGACGCGGCGCACGGACGGGTACGCCTGTTCCGATCGCGAGGCCTGCGCGAATGCGACGCGGAGAAGGTGTCTCCTGGTACTCGAGCCGAGCATGCGCGGTGCAATCACGAGTACGGCTCGAGCGGGTGCGAGCAAAGAGAGCTCGCTCGCGAGCAGGGGTTGGCCGCGCGCGGGCGCCTGCTCCAGACCGGCCACCAGCGCGTCGGTCGCTTCCGGGCCGCAACGCCGTATTCGATCCCGGGCGTGCGTTCGCTCCCCGGGCTCGGTGGAGAACATGGCTCGAACGTAGAGCGGTGATTTCTGGGCGCACGGCGCGTGGTCGATGACATTGAGCGCGAGGCGGCGACCGTCCGGGCTGAGCTGGTCGTAGGTCGAGACGACCCTGTCGAACGCCTGCGGCCCCATGGCGCTCAGCGCGGCCGCTGCGGCTTCGGCGCGGGCGTCTCCCCCATTGAGTGCTCCGAGCAGAACACCGATGTTGCTCGTGTCGAGCTCGGGAATGGCGCTGAGCTCGGCAAACGTGACGTGGGCGTCACGCCCCTCGCTGAAGGCCGTCTCGGTCGCGAGTGCCACGCACCCGGTCGTGACGGGCGCCGGGAGCGAGACACGGTAGCGTGCGCCGGGGTGGTCCCATGCGTTCTCCGGCATGGTCACCCAAAACACGCTCTTGTCAGTGGCCAGCCAGAACGCGCGAGCAGCGACGCCTCCTTGCGGATGGGCCTGGGCGGGACGCACCGTGAGGTCGAAACCGACGATGGGCACGCTGTCGGGAGCGGTCATGACGACGAACTCCCCCTTGCCCGAGCCGCCGCGGTTCTCGGCCCAGGTCGTCTCGGGGTCGCCGTCGGTGAGCGCCGCGGGCAGACCGATCGCGCTGCTGGCGGCCGTGGCGCGCAACAAGGGCACGGGCTTGGCCGGCTCCTGGCCGGCGCTCGGAGCCGCAGCCGGATCCTCGACCCGCTGAGCCACAATCCGCGTGGCGCCATCGCGCTCGCCCGAATCGAGTCGCTGGACCTTGGCTGGGTGCAGCTTCAGATCGTCCGGCAGCAGAACCTGCGGCGCCAGTATCGTGGGCCGACCGCAGAGCGTCACGTCTTCGTGCTGCTCGCCAACCAGGATCTTCCGCTCCGTCTTGCGGGGATCCGTCACGACCTGCACCATGGGCCCGCTGCGCAGGCCCCACTCGCCGTGCAGAAGACCGGTCATACCCTGGAACAGCACACCCGCCGGCCCGCCTCCGAGCGGCGCGACGACCACGGCCTGCCAGACGCCCGGACCCCTCGGATCCGGTGCGCTCAGGACCACCGCGCTCCTGCCCTGGCCCAGCCCCACGACCGAAGCGTGCGCGGACTTCAGGGACCGAGCTATCGCCGCGGGAACGTCGAGCGCCAGGCCTCCCGTCACGTCACATGGCGCCGTGGAGCAGGTCGCGGCCTTCAGCCGGCCAGCGGCGTCGAGCCCCACCGAGAGCGCAGCCTGACCCTTTCCAGCCGGCGCAGAGACCAACGGGCTCGCTGCCGCCGCCGAGCTCGTCTCCAACCCCGTGAGCAACGCAAGAGCCAGCCACGGGCGCGTCACCGTCCTCAGCCAAGGGAACGCCGTTTTCACGGGCAGAAGTCTGCCAGGGCTGGTCCGTCCGTGCCAGACATGTCGGGCGGCAGGCACGAGCGGGCCGCTTTCGCTAGGGGTGGATGGCCCCCCCCGGCGCCGGGCCCGGGCGCGCTCGGTGGCACCGCGAGCGGCTGACGCAAGCGGTCCGCGCATTGGCACAGTGGGCACGTGTGCGCATACGTGTAGGGGCCATCGTCCAGTGGATGCAGTCGGTCATCGAGCAGCAGCCTGCGATGGCGGGGGGGCTGCATATGCCGTGGTTCGTGGATTGCTGGAATCGTGGCGTCGACACCGTGCTGCGCGGCGCCCCGCACCTCGTCGTCGCCCATGGCCCGGAGAGCGACGAAATCGCGAGGATGGCTTGCCTGATGACCCTGAG
>JAFGIS010000040.1 GCA_016929495.1 Polyangiaceae bacterium
CCCGTCTGGGTCGCGTTGTACGCATTGAACGGGAAGTTGTTGAAGGAGTCCTCGACGATATAGTATTCAACGCACGGGTTATTCGACCAGCCGTAGATCCCAATATACGAGAAACCGCCGCCGTTTCCTGTCCTGGTATAGGCAAACTGTGCCTTGATCGTTCCCATCTGGTCGTATGTCTTGCCGCTGTTGCCCCATTCCACGCCGACGCGGGCCAGGAAGTCGCCTGAATTGCTCCAGCGTGCGCTGAAGGCCGTGGTGTTGAACGTGGTAATGCATGAGTTGCCGTTTATCGCATTCGACCACAGTGACCAGCTGAGACCGCCCGCGTTGCCCTGAGTATTCGCTCCGCAGTGATCCGTTCCGCCGGTCGGCATGGTCGCCGAGCAATCGACTTCCGAGTCGCCACCACCTCCACCCGTCCCGGTGGCGCCCCCGGTGCCCGAGCTGCTCCCGCCGGTTGCGCTGGTACCTCCGCCGAAGCTCCTGCCGCCGTTTGCCGTCGTGCCCCCGCCCGTGTTCCGCCCGCCGGTTGCCGTGCCCCCGCCCGTGTTCCGCCCGCCGGTTGCCGTGCTGCCACCACTGGCGCGCCCGCCCGTGGCAGTCGCGCCGCCCGTGTCCACGCCGCGTCCGCCGGCTGCCGTGCTGCCGCCTGTCTCCGGATTGCTGGCCCCGCCGGTGCCTGGGTCGGACACGCCGCCCGTGGACACGCCACCGGTGGCGGGGTTGGACACACCGCCGGTGGCCGGGTTGGACACACCGCCGCTGTTGGAAGTGCCTCCAGTGCCTGGGTTGGACAGGCCGCCCGTGGCGGGGTTGGACACACCACCGCTACCGCCGGCGCTGGACCCACCGCCAGAAGGCCCACTGGCTGGTTCATCACTCGCAGCACCGCAGCCAACGAGGAGAACGACGGTCAACCCAAGAAAAATTCCATGATGCACGGCAATGACCTCCTGCGCGACCGAAGCGAGACGCCCGCTGTGGCCGGCGGTGGCGGATCGACTCAGAAGGCCCTTCGGGTCTCTCCGGAAGACGCGAGAAAACTCTAGCATTGCGGCGTGCCTGCGTCCACAGGGGGAGCGAACCACCTGCGCCTGATCCTCTGGTGGCCGGCCATGGCCTCGACGCAGCATCGCCGCTCCCGTATCGGTCGCGTCCTGCCGCGTATGCCCGTGGGGATCCGCTGGCGGCCCCGGTTGTTCCCAGCGACACGAAGAGCGCAATCTTCCAGCGTCTCGGGACGGGCTGGCCACCACCGACTGCGGCATTCGGGTGGACTACTTCACGTGGATGTCCGGTTTGGGCAGATTGGACATGCCGGCGCCGACCTTGAATCCCGGGTGCGGCTGGTTGTAGCTCGACTGCTCGAACGACACGCCCCGACCGCTGCCGCCACCTCCGGTGGCACAGAATACGTGCAGGTCGCGGCGTCACGGCAATCTCGACCCCCGGCGCCTTCGTGCACCGTGAACACGGAGATCCCCTTGCCGGGACGCGACGCTGCACGGCATGAGGGAACGCACGCGACGGGGTTCTTCACCCTGGATGATGATCCTGGGCGGCACAGGGTAGCCGGCGCAGGTGTGCTCTACAGGAGCACGGCAGTCGCAAGCTGCAGAGTCAGGAAGAACCCGCAGAGGTCAGTGAACGTTGTCAGGATCGGGCTTGCTGCCAGGGCCGGGTCGACGCCGCCACGCCTGAGCAGCAGGGGCACCGTTCCGCCAATGACCACCGCGACAACGCTGTTCAGACACATGGCTCCCCCGACGACGACGCCGATGAGAGGCCAATCCTCCCCGCGCATCAGCCACGCAATCGCTCCAATCAAAAAGCCAAGCACGAGTCCATTGATTACGCCCACGCCGACTTCCTTGTTGAGCGTGTGCCAAAGATCGCGCGGCTTGATCCAGCCAAGGGACAGTTCGCGAATGCTCACGGCGACGGCCTGATTGCCCGCACACCCACTCATGTCGCTCAGCATCGGCAGGAAGATGGCGAGCGCCGTCACGGCCGCAATCGTCGGCTCATACATGGCGACGACACTGGCTGCCAGTAGGTTGAGCAGGATGTTCGGACAAAGAAACATCAGGCGGCGAAGGATGCGGGTGCGGGTAGGCATGGACCTGAGCTCCTCCCCGCCGATGATGCCGCCGAACGCCAGCAGGGCCCGACCGGCCTGCTCGGCCTGAGCCTCCACCACCGCCGCCCGTCGGACCACGCCGACGAGAACGCCGCGCTCGTCCACGACTGGCGCAGCGAAGAACCCGTGCTCGTCGAAGAACGCCTGGAGCTGTGTCTGCTCGTCCGTCACCCGGACATGCCGGGGATTGGGAATGAGTATTTGAGACAGCGGGCGGTCTCCCGGAGTCAGTACGAGGTCCCGTAGTCTAATGACGCCAAGGAGTTCGCCGCGTTCGCCGGTCACGTAGACGTACTGCACATCATAGCGGGCGTATTCCTCAGCGTGCCGTTGGAGGTCGAAGAGGACACTCTGGATGCTCTCTGTCGCCCGATGCGCCAAGTACTCCGTGATCATCAGCCCACCCGCGCTGTTCGAGGGGTAGGCGACGAGTCTTCGCGCGTCCGCCGCGTCCTCCGGATCGAGGCGCTGAATGATTCGTTGCGCGTGGTCGGGCTCGACCGCACGCAGAATGTCCGCGCGATCGTCGGAATCCAGCTCCCTGAGGATCGAGGCGGCGGAGGCGGCGGGGAGGTCCTCGACGAGATTGGCCGCCTGGCTGTCCCCGAAATGCTCCATGAGCGTCGCGGCCGTGTCCGAGTGGGCCTCCGACAACAGGTGTAGGAGTCGCACCTTCTCCGCCGGGCCCAACCGGTGGATCGTGTACCGGATGTCTTCGACGGCGAGGTCGTCGAGCTGCTCGCACACGGCCTCGGCGTCACCCCGCTCGATGAGGGCCTGCATTTCTTCGTGGGGCAGTCGGGCTTCGGTGGTCATAGGAAATCTAACCATCCGTCCGAAGTCCGAGCTTGGGAAGCCGCTTTCGATGAGCGGCCAGCGATTGTGGGACCCGTCTACCGCCGCAACGCAAGGCAATCGTTGGATTGCAGACCTCCGGACCTGGGGTCCAGGGTCGTGAGGGCTGATCTAGCGCGTCGGCCGCGTCTCGAGCGTGACATCAACCACGCCGGGCGCGTCCGGGGTCAGTCTGGCGTCGGGCGGCAGATCCAGCTCGACGGTGAACGTACGGGTGACGCCCACATTGCTCAGATCGACGGCTTCTGTCGTCACGGAGTCGAAGCGGTCCCGATCCTGCCTGCGGATGCGGAGCTGGGTATGCGTTGGGGTGACCGTCGTGGTGACCAAGCGCCGTCCAGGGGTCAGCTCACCGACCAGCTTCGCGCGGATGGGAAGGCTGACGACCTCGGTTGGGTGCGCGACCACCTGGATGCGGCTTGGGGACGCCGAGATGAGCTCGATGCCTTCCGGAAGGGCGAGCAATTCTTCGGAGACCGCAATCTTCTGCGCTCCGCCACGCAGGGCTTTCCCTGGTATGCTGAGGGCCTGTGCGCTGGTGTCAAGATGCCCGAATGCGCGCACCGTGCCGCGCAAGGTGATGCTCACTCGTTGCGCATCGGGGACATCGAGGCTGAACTTCTCCGGTACGGCACGGTAGACCACGGGGACGTCGATGGTCCGCTCCAGCGTCGTGGAGGCGCGTCCCTGAACGGCAATCCATGCCGCGAGCGCCACACCGAAGGCGCCAAGCTTGGTACCCCAGTCTGTCGCGAACGCGTCGCGGACGCCACCGCCTGTCTCCG
This sequence comes from Polyangiaceae bacterium, assembly GCA_016929495.1. GTDB lineage: Bacteria > Myxococcota_A > Polyangia > Polyangiales > Polyangiaceae > JAFGIS01. Next base: position 3,784 of record JAFGIS010000040.1, read on the forward strand.
TCACCGTCCCCAGGGAGGCAAGAAAGCGCTCAAGCTCCACCTTGAGCTCGGGTGCGGAGTGTTTCTTCAGCTCGCCGTGCTGAGCCACGGAAATCGTGCCCCGCTCTTCCGAAACCACGACCACGAAGGCGTCTGAGCGCTCGGAGATGCCGAGGGCGGCGGCGTGACGCGTGCCATGTCCTCCGAGTGCGTCGTGTTCGGCCGAGAGGGGAAGATGAACGCCAAAGTGCGTGATCAAGCCCCGGTCGAAGACCACTGCGCCATCGTGACCGGGCGAGCTCGAGTCGAACACGCTGAGCAGAAGCGCCAGGCTCACTCGGCCGTTGAGTGCGTTGCCGCCAGTCAAGTGCCGCTCAAGGGGATCCCGGCCCTTGAAAACCATCAATGCACCGGTGCGCTCCTTCGCCATCGAGTCAGTGGCCTGAACGACGTTCATTATCAGTTCGTGAAGACCCTGGGGGGTGCGCTGTCGGCGCAGCCAGCGGTTCATTGCCAAGCGCTCGAACGCCCTTCGAATATCCTCTTGGAAGATCACGACCAGAGCCAACAGGGCTACCGTGAGACCGAGCTGGAAGAGGAAGAGGGTCAGGTACATGTCCAGGGCTCGAGCCGCGAAGTACACTCCGGCAATCGCCGCAAGACCCGAGAGCACGAAGCGCGAACGAGAACGACGCACCCAGCGAACGAGTACATAGACGAACGCCGTGACGACTGCGATGTCAACGACGTCCGCGAGGCGTAGCGTGGGAAGCCAGCTGAGTAGATCTGAGGGCCCGAACATGAGCTATCCCACGGAGAATCCACGGAAGCGCGGGCTGCGCAAGACGATTCCTCTGCCACGGCTGCGCTTTGCTGCGCCGAGGGGCTCGAATGCCGCCTCGCTCCCGGGGAGCATTCTTGCGGAAGAGCCCGGAACCCTGCCCGGGAAGGGTCTCCGAGGCGAGTCCGCGCCCCGGATGGAGCTGGCTCGAGCGGGGGTTGGGCTCGCGGGCGGGCCCGCGGCACACTGCCCGGCGCCGTGCGAGGGGGCCACCCACGCCCGCACCCATAGCGCTCTCGCAGCAGGGCTCAGTGCAAAGGACATCGCATCACGACGGCCATCCTCGTCCTTCTCGCGATCCGGTCGGGGGTGTGTGAAGACCACCGTCCGCCTACTCCCCGCGACACCCCCCATAGAACTCCTCCTCGCTGATCCCCGGGACCAACAACGCCCGCATCTTCAGCTCCGAAATCGGCTTCTTCCTGGCCGCCACGAGGCTATTCACGTACACCCTCTGCGTGTCTCCGACGCCGCCGTCCCTCGTCGTCACCTCAACGGACACCGGCACCCCCCGGAGACGACTGCTTGCGGTCAAGAGCGACTGCGCCACGGCGACAGGAACGTCTCTACCGATGTCGAGCTGGACCGCGTCGCTCTCGGTGGGCCCGAACCACTCGAAGACGACTTGTTCCAGTACGTGGCGCGCGGCAAGGTCTTCGACCGTGCCGGCTCTCAGCTTCTCGGCGCTGGGGGTTCCCCTGTTGATCGAAATCGCGTAGCAGCGCTTGTCGTTGAAGACGATGGGACAGCCACCCTGGGGACCGCGACGGATCGCGAGCTCCTGCACCTCTAGAAACGGAGCGGGAAATTCCGAAGCGGTGTTCGCCCGCTGCTCGGCGCAGCCCACGCCGAGCAACGCGCTCAGCGCCGCGCACGGCAGCCCGACGACTCTCCGGGACAGACCGTTTTGCTTGACCTTCCTGCGCATGGAGAGCTCCTTTCTCGGACGGGCGACCGCAGAATATCCCATGACTGCCAAGGTCAGGTCCCCCTGGTATCCGGGCGTTCGCCGCCACGCGCTGGTCGAAAGGCCGACTCGCCTCGCATCCCCTGCCGATGGGCGCCGGGGCCGCGGTCCTGTAGGATCGCCCGATGCCCATGGTCCCGCCGAGTGCCGAGATGCCAACCACTGCTCCTCCGTCTTCGGACGACCAGTGGATGTCCCTTGCCCTCGAGGAGGCTCACTGTGCCCTCGAACACCAAGACGTGCCCATCGGTTGCGTCGTTGTCTCGGCGCAGGGGGAGCTGCTCGCGCAGGCGCACAATCGGCGTGAGGTTGATCGGGACCCGACGGCGCATGCGGAGATCTTGGCGCTGCGTCGCGCAGCGGGCCGGGTGGGGCGCTGGCGGCTCGATGGGGCGAGCGTCTACGTGACCCTGGAGCCGTGCGCCATGTGCGCGGGAGCGTTGGTCAACGCGCGGATCGCGCGCCTGGTGTACGGAGCTACGGACCCCAAGGCGGGCGCCGTGGACTCGCTGTTCAACCTGGGCACGGACGCGCGGCTTAACCACCGGTTCGAGGTGATGGGCGGACTGCACGCGGGCGCGTGCGCGGGCGAGCTGCAGAGGTTCTTCGGCGCCCGCCGTTGACCCTCGACGTGCCTCGGTCCCTGCCCTGCTGCTGCGTCGTCCTGAGTGTATCGGAACAGCCGCGGCGTGCCCGTGTCGGGATCTCGACGACGGACATCGACGTGCTCATCGAGCGTGTCGAGGTTCCTCACGTCGGCACTTCGTTGTGCCCCCGTTCGCCGAACAGGTCACGTTCGGTGGGTCGGTTCGCCATGGCACGTGAGGCGTCGAGGATGAGCAGACGCCTCTGCGCCAGTTCTCGGCCGACGGCGACTCGGACCCATGTCGCAACGTCGTCGGCAGACGCAAGAAGATCGGCGCCGGCCGCTGCCTCGCGCAGCGCGAGGGCCATGCGCTCCGCGGTAGGAAACCGCTTTTCGCGATCTCGCTGGAGCGCCGTCAGGCAGACTTCGTCGAACGCAGCCGGCGGGCGCAGCCCGACCTGGCTCGGAGGGGCTATGACGCCGTGGCAAACCTGCCTGATCGTGTCTTGTGGACTTCTCCCCGAGAACAGCCGTTGGCCCGTCAAGGCCGACCACAGGACCGCGCCCATCGTGAACACGTCCGCGCGCCGATCCAGCGACTGGTCCATCAGCTGCTCGGGAGCGATGAATCCAGGCCGTCCACGCCTGGGCTGATCCCCTGGAGCAAGATCGCGCAGCGGCGTGCCCAATCCCATCAGGCGGCAGCGCCCGTCTACGCCGACCAGAAGACCTTCCGGCGAAGTCTCTGCGTGAACAGGCTCGAGCGGCAAGCCCTGCTCATCGGTGAGCTCGTGCATCGCGTGCAGGCCCGAGAGCGCATCGACGATGGTCGCCACCACTCGACGCACCGTCGCCTCCTGCGGCGCCCTCGTCAGCAGCCGCTCGAGACTCGCCCCCTCGATGTAGTCCATCACCAGGTACGCGCGAGTCTGGTGCTGGCCCGTAGCCAGGATCTTGACGAGGTTCGGGTGGCTGAGGCGGCAGGCCAACCGCGCCCGCGCGAGAACCGCCTCGGTAGCCGCGAGGTCGCGAGCCGCACGGGAGCTCTGCACCTTCAGCGCAAGCAGCCGCCCGACACCGTGGTCCGCCGTGAGCCGGCCAACGTACACCGAAGCCGTGGTACCGCCGATCCTCAGCAGGGGTTGGTACAAACCGATGTGACGTCCCGTGGATGGGGGCGTGCTGCGCGACAAGGGCAGGACGCGCAGCGCGCCTCCTGGAGGGGTGGGAGAGCGTGCTAGCGCCTTGGCGCCGGTGAACCCCTCGGGGTCCCAGGGTGTCTTGCCGTGGCGCGACTCGGTGCTGCTGACGGCGATGACCGGCCGCGTCGAAATGCGGGACTGCTCCTTGGCCGGATCCTGAGTGCCGGGGGAGGCGCCTGCTCCGAATGGACGCGACTGGGTCGCACGCGGCGTTTGCTCTTCGTCGACATGCGGCACCCGAGCAGCGGCCGGAAGGGAGTGGGGGACATGCTCTTTCGGAGACAGCGGAAACAGGCTACGACGTTGCTCGGTCTCGCTGAGCAAGCCGGCTTCGATTGCGCCCACGACGGAGGTGAGCACATCGACCGGATCGATCGCTGATTGCGTGAGCACGTCGGCCAGCGTCCGCCGCCCATCGGCGAGCGGAAGCACCAGGCGGTCAACGCCGTGCAGATTGCTGCGGGCTCTGCGTCCCTCCGGGGTGAGCGCCAGAATCGAGCTCAAGGGAGGAGCCTGCTCGCAGAGCCACCGCCACTGCGTCTGCCGACGTGCGCGCTCATCGAGAAGCCACTGAACATCGGGCACCAGGGGCGGCCCTTCGGGCACATCCTCTCGCACGACTCGGTAGCGGCCTTCGTTCAGCGTGAGCATGCGCGTCAGCGCAGCGCGTCCAGACGCTGGCCCAATGCTCGCGCCCACGACGCGCCCGCGAAAGAAGTCGATCTGTCCAACGCCGATTTCCGTCTCGAGCCAGACGTGCGCGGTCAGCCGACCGGCTTCCGCAGCTTCCAGCAAATGGGCAACTCGCTCTGAATCGAGCTGTCCCTCCCCGACTATCGTCGATCGCGACTTCACGGCTTCGCTCTCACGCTCGATGCGCGACCAGCACACGGACGCGCCGGGTCGGATACAGACAGATAAGGAACACGGAGCTTAGGCGCGGGCTCTGTCACGGCAAGAGGAATCGGGTCGTCCTTGCCCTGCTTGGGCGGCTCGGTCAATGGCCCTCGCGAAACCCGGGTCCTACGGCATCTTGCTGATTCGGCCTTCGGTTCGGCCGCGTCAAGCGGTGCCAGCTCTGTCCGGCCAGAGGCGACCCGCACTCTCGCCGATGTCTGGCAACGTTCCGCGAGATAGGCTAACCGCCGTGCAGACTTCGGCACCAGGGCGTCTCAGGTGGCTGGGCCAGGCTGGACGCCTGGCGAGTCGCCGCTGGGTGCTGGTGACGAGCGCGATATGCGCGCTGGCGTTGCTGGTCGTGGCGCTTGGCGTCGGTCCGTTGCTCCGTGCACTGGCGGAAAAGGAGGCCAGCCAGCGGGGCGTGAGCATGAGAGTCGGACGCGCCCGGTTGGGCTGGGGCGTTGTTCGGCTCGAACAGGTCGAGCTCGGCGCGCCAGTCGCGCCCGGTGTTCGGGCAACGCTCGGCGCTATCGACATTCGACTGGGCTTCGATTTGAGTCTGCGAGCAATCCAGGCCCACGGAGGCACGGTTCACCTCGTCGGGTCGGCCGAAGAGCTGTCGCGTCAGCTCGATGCATGGCGGAAGCGTCACACGGGGCGTGAGCGTACTGGGCGCCGCTCGGTCACGTACGAGGTCGACGGTATCAATGCGGCGTGGCGCGGTCAGCCCGACAGAGATTCGGTTCAGTACATCTGGGGGCTTCGCTACTCGAGGGAGGCCAACCGGGAACAGGCCGGCGCCGACCAGAGTCGCTGGGTCTACCACGGGACCTCGGTCGACGTGCGTCGGGTTTCCCTGGTTCTGGGCACCGCTGGCGGAGCTCGTCGCCTGCGCAGCGTCGAGGTCGGCGAAGGCGAAATCGATGTCGACCTCGATAGGCTGGGCTCCAACCACTCCGGTGAACCGACCGACCGCGTCGTGGATCGGGGTACCGCCAGCGTCCGCGACGAGGAGAGATCCTGGGCTGGTCTTCGTACGTCCCTCGCGCGGGTGCCCGCTCTGACCCAACGTCTCGTCGAACCCTCGGGTCATCTCGCTCTGGCGAACGTTCACATCAGGCTCCGCCACGGTTCGGATGCACTGAACGTCGGCCCAGCCCTGATCCGGGTCAACTATGACGCTGGAGAGCTCGTCGCGTCGCTCGGACCACAGGCTGAATCCGCCAGCAAGCAGGACACGGCGCTGCAGATGTCAGTGCGTTGGCCGCTCAGCGGTACAGCGATAGGACTCGACCTCCAAGGCGGTCCGGTGAGCTTGGCGGCCCTCGGGGTGAAAGAGGGCGATTTCGGGCTGCGCAACGTACGCGACGCTCAGGTCGAGCTGAGCACGAAGAGCGCACTGTCCTCCGACTTCGGCGAGCTCACTTTCTCCGGAACGGGACGGCTCGACCATCTCGCCTTCGAGCAGCCCAGACTCGCAACGCAAGTCGTCCGCGGCTTGTCGCTGGGCTGGAGCGGCGAAGGACGGGTCAAGCTCGACGGCAGTGAGATAGCCGTTGGCCGCGCCGAGCTTGCCGTGGGCGACGTGCACTTGTGGGGTCGCGGAAACCTGATACGAGGCAGCGACTACTTCACCATCGAGCTCGAGGGCGGCATTCCGCTGGCCTCTTGCGACGGTATGCTGGCCTCCGCGCCGGAAGGCCTCCTGCCTTTGCTCGCCGGCGTCCGCATGAGCGGGACCTTCGGTCTGGAGGGCACGCTTCGATTCGACACACGCAAACCGCGCGACATACTGGCTCGCTGGAGCCTGCAAAGCGACTGCCGTATTGTGACGGCGCCGGCTCGAATCCTACCGGATCGCTTCAGAGGCTCTTTCTACTACGACGCTACGAGCGAGACCGGTGCCCCCGTGCGAATCGTCGTCGGTCCCGGTACGGCGTCGTGGGTGCCTCTGTTTGCGATTTCACGCTACATGGAACTGGCGGTTCTGCTCTGCGAAGACGGTGGTTTCTGGCGCCACCAAGGGTTCGACAAGGGAGCGATCAAGAACGCGCTCAAGGAGGACCTGCGGGTCGGCCGCTTCCTTCGAGGCGCAAGCACCATTTCGATGCAGACAGCGAAGAACCTCTACCTGCGAAAAGACAAGACGCTGTCGCGCAAGTTGCAGGAGGTCGTGCTGACCATGCTCCTGGAACAACAGCTGAGCAAAGAGCAGATCCTGGAGCTGTACCTCAACGTGATCGAGTACGGCCCGGGTATCTACGGCATCGGACCGGCGGCGCAACACTACTTCGGCAGCCCTCCGAGTCAGCTCACGCTGGGCCAGGCGCTCTACTTGGCGTCGATCCTTCCCAACCCTCGCGTCCGACACTTCGGAACCGACAACAAGCTGAGTCGAGGGTGGACCGGCTACTTGCATCGGCTGATGCAGATCGCCCATGAACGCAAGTGGATCACCGACGAAGAGCTCTCGCGAGGACTCGCCGAGGAAATCACGTTCGGCGTCTCGAGCGGCGTGACGCAAGAGACGATACGCCACTCCAACGTTCCCGCGACCAGCGCCGAGTATGAAGACGCCCTGGAGGCCGCCGCACCCCAACCCGAGGACGCGAAAAGGTAGGCCGAGGTGCGCGCGCGGGCGCAGGGCCGGAGCCGGAGCGCGGGTCCGTACGGACCGAGTGGGCAGGTTGGAGCTTCCAGCTGGGAGCGAGCCTGTGCTAGCCTCGGCGTCACTATGCAAGGGGCTTTTCGCCGCTGGTTGAGCGTGTTTGTCATCATGGTCGCGCTGCCGACGCTCGCTTCGGTCGCGCGGGCCCAAAGCACCGAAGAATCGACGGCCGCCGCGCGCTCGCTGGCCTCCCAGGGCGCGAGCGCGTTCGAGGCGGGCCGCTACAGTGAGTCGCTCGACTTCTTCACACGTGCCGAATCGCTCGTACACGCGCCGCCTCACATTCTGTACATGGCACGCTGCGCGGAGAAGCTCGGAAACCTGGTCCAGGCTCGAGAGTATTACATCCGCATCATCCGCGAAGAGCTGCCGAAGACGGCGCCGCAGGCCTTTCGCGACGCGCAAACGGCCGCCCATGCCGAGGTGGGACGTATCGAGCCCCGCATCGCCTCGCTGGTCATCGTGGTGAAAGCGCCAGAGGGCGCCAAGCCGAGCGTCACTCTGGATGGAAGCCCCGTCACGGACGCGTTGATCGGCGTCCCCTTCCCCGTCGACCCTGGCAAGCATGCGCTGGTCGCCACGGCGCCCGGAATGAAAACAGGTCAGGCGGATGTGGAGCTCGCCGACGCGGAGCGGCGCCAGGTCGAGCTCGTGCTCGAGCCGGCAGCTGCGACGGGTCCCGCTGCCGCTGCACCGCCGCAGAACAACGGGCCGGTCGCCGCAAACCAACAGGCTGCGCCGGCCGCAGTGCCCGAGGACACAGGAGATATGGGGCCGAACTGGATGCGCATGGGTGCGTACGCGGGGCTCGGTGTGGGTGTCGTCGGTATCGCCGCAGGCACGTATTTCGGTCTTCGTTCCGCAAGCAAGCGCTCGGACGCCGACAAGGCAGCGGAGGCATGCGGCTCACGGTGTGTCGCAGGCTCATCGCAGGCCAACGAGATCGACTCCCTCGACGACTCGGCGCGGAGCGCCCAAACCGTGTCGATCGTGAGCTTCATCGTGGGCGGCTTGGGACTCGCGTCCGGCGTCACTCTGTACGTGCTGAGCGGCCAGGACTCGTCGTCGGGCACCTCAGGCGCACATTGGACGCCATGGGTCGGACTGGGGTCCGCGGGCGTCAGTGGGTCATTCTAGGCGCTGGATCGGGCGCGCAGACCACGACACAATACGCTGGAGCGTCTGGAGTTCGGAGCGAGCCTGGGCGCCGAGGACGATCTTCACCAATCAGGTGCCCTGCGGCGGCGCATGGGCTAGCCAGGAGTTGACACATGCAAACAGAGTCGACGCGTCCGGTGCGAATGGTCCGCTGGTTGGGTGCGCTCACCTTCTTGGCTGCGCCCTTCGCCCTGGCCTCGGGCTGCACCGCGGGTGAAGTGAACACGGAACAGACGGCCACGGCCGAGCAGACGCTGACCACTTGCATGTGCCGTCTTGCAGACCTGTGCGGAACGGACGACTGCAGCGCGCGTGTTCTGGCTGGTGGCGGCAAGTGCCCGACGACGTGCAAGGCTCCTTCGGTCTTCTGCAATGTGAAGACCGACGTGTCCTGCACGAGCAGCACGGGCCACGCGGGCGAATGCGTGGACGGGAGGTGCATCCTGGGAACCTGCTCTACGTGCTACTCCGGGAACACGTGCGTCAAGGCGGTTGGCGAGGAGGCTTGTGGTTCGGACGGCGTCGAATGCGCCAAGTGCGACGACAGGAATCCGTGTACGCTCGACGAGTGCTACACGGAAACCTTCACGAAGGGCCCCATCACCTACTGTCGGCACACTCCCCTCGACGGAGAAGAGTGCCCGGACGGCAGATGCGCCGGTGCGACGTGCTGCCCGGGATGCATCACCGAAAGCCGCGCCTGTGTCTTTCCCGAGGACCTATCGGCTGCCGAGTGCGGTCTGGGCGGAAGAGATTGCATGGTCTGCAAGGACACCGACGACAATCCCTGCACGGGGCCCATCTGTACCGAGGCCGGCAAGTGCGACATGGAGGACTTGCCCAAGGGCGCGTCGTGCGCGGACACTAAAGTCTGCAACGGCACGGAGAAATGCGACGGCAGCGGCGAATGCCTGTCCGGTACGAAGCTGGATTGCGACGACGGCAACCCGTGTACGACCGAGACCTGTAGCGAGCCGGGCGGGTGCACGGAGCCGGTTCCCAACCCGGGCGGGGAGTGCAGCGACGGCAACGCATGCACCGTCAATGATAGCTGCAATGAAGATGGGGTCTGTCAGCCGGGCTCGCCCGTCCCCTGCAACGACAGCGAACCCTGCACCACCGACTCGTGCAACAAAGAAACGGGCGAATGCGTACACGAGCCCCTCGCCGACGACGAAGAATGCGATGACGGCAACGGCTGCACCGACAACGACAAGTGCACGTCGGGCAAGTGCGCCGGCGAAGGAGTGACCTGCGAGGAGCATCAGGGTCCTTGCTGGCTTGCAACGTGCTCGGAGGACGTTTGCGCCTACGATTCGACGACTCTCAACGGAGAACCGTGTCTGTCCGATCTGTGCAAGGTGGGACAGGTCTGCGAAGGCGGCGACTGCACCGGCGGAGAAGACAAGGACTGCAGCGACAACAACCCCTGCACCGCCGACACGTGCGAGGGAGAAACGGGGAAGTGCGTCAATACGCCCATCTCAGCCGACTGCTCGGACGGCAATCCTTGCACACTCGACGACGCGTGCAACGACGAGGGCGAATGCGTGGGCACGGACGTGCAGTGCACGGCGTCCGACGAGTGCCACAGTGCGGGCTCGTGTGACGAGGACTCTGGCCTGTGCAGCGATCTGCGTAAGCCTGACCACACTCCGTGTGCGGGCGGCGAGTGTATCAACGGCAGCTGCCAGCCCATCGGGGCCGCCGGCGCCGGCGGCGCGGACGGCACGGGCGGAACGAGCGGTACGGGCGGCGTCACCGAGGGTGGCAGCGGCCCGGCGGAGGGCGGATCGGACGTCGGTATGGGCGGCAGCATCGCCCACGCAGGCGCTGAGAGCGCCACCGGCGGGCACATCAGCGCCGCTGGCTCGGGCACCGTCAGCGCCGCTGGCTCGGGTACCGTCAGTGCCGCCGGCTCGGGTACCGTCAGTGCCGCCGGCTCGGACAACACCACCGGCGGCCGTCCCACGACGGGCGACGACGACGATGACACGGCCGCCGCCGGATCGGACAACGCCACAGGCGGACGTCCGACGACGAGTGACGACGACGACGACACCACCACGAGCGGTCGGCCGGCAACGGGCGATGACGACGACGACAACGCAACCGCTGGCCGTGGCTCTAGTGACGATGACGACGACGTTGCCGGCAGTGCTGGTCAGACGGGCAAGACATACGAGCGCAACCCTGGCGGCTGCAGTTGCCGAATGTCGACCGACGAGCCCAAAGCGGGCTGGCTCGCGCTCGCGCTCGGCCTGGCGGCGCTCGGACGACGACGTCGCCGCTGAATGAGATTGGGCTGGATCCTCGAGCAGCCGTGATCGGCTCGTGAAGTCACGCGGCACACGCGCTACACTCTGGCCCGTGGCACGTGGCCTGTCCCTTCGCGCGGCCCTTCTGCCGTCCGTGCTGCTGCACGCGGCAGTCCTCGGTGCACTGCTGCTCGCAGTCCGCGGCCACCGCGTCGCGCCGCGAGCGCCAGGTCCGGTCAAGACGGTCGACGTGGCGCTGGAGATGGACCTGGTCGCTCTGGGCTCGACCAAGGCCACAGTGGAATCGGCCCCTCCTGAGCCCGCGGTCGCGGCGGCGAGGCGGACCGCGGACCGCGCTGGTGCGCCCTTGTCGTCGAGCTCGGCTTCGGTCGTGGCCCGAGCTGCTCCGTTCGCGCCCGACACGGAGTCGCGTTCGGCGGCTCGGGGCGGCAACGAGGCGACGTCGTCGGTCGGACGTGCGCGCTCGCCGCGCAGGCACTTGTCGCTCGAGGCGCTCGGGGTCACGCCCGGAGCGCACATGGCCTGGGATCTTCCGACCGAGGCCCGCCCGAGCCCGGCCGAGCGTCGCCAGCAGGAGCTCGACGCCAGCCAGCAACGCCTCGCCCGATCCATGCAGCAGCTCACCATCGAGCAGGACGGCAAGATCGGGCTCGGACCGCAAGGGCCGATACTGCGCGCATTGAGCCGCGAGGCGGTCGGTTCGCTCGCAGCTGCGCCGAGCTACGCCGTCGTGCTCGCGAGGATCGACGACAAGGGAACGCTGACGCTGCACCTGGTGGAAGCGAACCGGGACTACGAGCACTGGGCGGCGATGACGCGCCGCGCCCAGGTGGCACTTGCTTCGACGACGCTTCGTCCGCCGGCGGGCGCACGCGGTCTCGAGCTCGAGATCCGACTGGACGTGCGCAACCAGCTGCCGAGCGGCGCGGATCCGGGACTCGGCGTCGACCTCTTGGGTATTCCGATCCAGCGCGGCAAAGGCGACCGTTCCGCGAAGTTGAAGCTGCTGGAACCCAAGCTCGAGGTGGACGAGGTGGAGGTGCCAACGCCGTCCGGGGGAACGGTCAAGCTTCCCGAGCTGGCGATTGGGATCGTTCCGTTCGGCCTCGACGCAGACCCTTCGGATCTGGGCGCCAAGGCACAGCGCATGGTCAGCGTCCAGGTGACGCGGCAGACGGCGCTGTGAGCGGGCGCGTATACGTTCCTCGCCTTCCTCGAGATCGAGCCCGCAGACTGACGACGGCATCGCGCCGTTGGTGTCCCGCGGCCAGAGATCCGTCAAGCAGCCCCCCCCGACGCCAGCGCGACCCTCGGCTCGCCGAGCTCCCGCAGACGCCTGGCGGCATGGACCGAGATGCGTCCGCGCCGCATCCAGGCCTCGAGGTCCGGCTCGAGCTCGAGAGCCTGCCGAACTCGGCTGAGCGCGGGCAGATACACGATTTCGCGCGCCAGCCCGCCCCCTCGCGACACGCGCGCCGCGAGGCTCAGTGCCCGTTCGAGGGCGGCGCCCGTTGACATCACGAGCTCGACGACGTCGGGCCACAGTGCGCCGTCGCGAATGGCAAGGGCAGCCAGGTGTCGGCGCGCGAGCTCGGTTCGCCGCGAGCCGCCGAGGCAGCGCGCCCGCTCTTCGATGCACAACGCTCGGCCCTCTTCATCCTCCGAGCTGCTGGCGCTGCCCACGCGAAAAAGCCCGACAGGCTCCCGCGCGGCGCGTTCCCGTGGCAGGACGTGCCCGAAGAGCTCATGGACAACGATCCGGCGTATGTCGTGGGTGCCGTGAAACAGCCCGGCGCACACGACGACGACACGGTCCGCGGTGAGGGCCGCGCATTCGAGATCGTCCCGAACCTCGATACGCCAAGCCAGTCGGCACTCGCCTATGGCTCCGTGCATCACCGAGATCAGACTGTCGGGATCGCGCAGGTCGTCACTTCGGTGCACCGGCCCGGGTTGGTCGACTTCACCAAGCCCAGCCCAGTGCCTGGCCCACAGAGCAGCACGATCACCGTGCTCGCCGATCTCCACTGGAAAGCGTGCTCTCGCTCGCTCGGCGAAGACCGGCGAACCAATCGCTTCGGCCAACGCGGCTTCCTGGTCGAGCTCACGAGCGCGCTCGGCGTAGAGCGGCCCCCAGGGTCCGACGGCGTCAGCATGTTCGATCACCTGCTCGAGCCCGGCACGGAGCGCCGAGAAGTCTGGCGCGGCCTGGTAGTCGAACCTCGGGCTGGCCTTGACCCCCGAGCGCCAGGCACGCCCCAATCGTGCGAGCTCGCTACGCAGGTTGGTCGGGCCGCAGCGCCAAAGCAAAGCGATTCGCCGCTCGGCGGCGGTCAGGAGCCGGTCGAGGTCACTCTGGCGCAGTGTCACGGATCGAGTGGGGTACTAGCAGCACGGGGTTCTCACTACAGCTTGTTCGCAGCCAGGTTTGCGAGTTCGCTGCGTTCGCCTTTGGTCAACATGATGTGTCCAACGATGCCATCTCCTCGCAAACGGTCGGCGGTGACCGTCAGACCGTTGGTGGCCGCGTCGACGTACGGGTTGTCGATCTGGTATGGGTCACCGGTCAGCACGATTTTGGTCCCTTCACCGCAGCGCGTAATAATCGTCTTCACCTCGTGTGGAGTGAGATTCTGGGCCTCGTCTACGATCACGAATTGCTGTGGGAGACTGCGGCCACGGATGTAGGTCAGCGGCTCGACCTGCAATTGCCCGCTTTCGAACAGGTCGGACATGCCCCGGTGGCCGCGCTGCTTGGTGCCGCCGGAAACGAGCAGAAAATCGAGGTTGTCGTGGATGGGCTGCATCCAGGGATTGAGCTTCTCCTCGACGGCGCCGGGTAGATAGCCGATGTCGCGTCCGAGGGGCATGATGGGGCGGCTCACGAGCAGCCGCGTGAACATGCCGTCCACGGTCACGCGCTTCAGGCCGGCGGCAAGAGCCAGCAACGTCTTGCCCGTCCCAGCTTTGCCGAGAATGGTCACCAGCCGAACCGCCTCGTCGAGCAGAAGATCCAGGGCCAGACTCTGCTCGGTGTTGCGGGGCCGGATCCCCATCACGCCCTCGCGAGGAACGCGAAGGGCGCGTATCTCCGGGGGCTCGCTGCGGAAACGGCCCAGGGCGGTGCGCGGCCGAGGACTATCGTCGTGCATCATGACGCAGACGTTGTTGTGCAGGGCCAGGCTGGCGGGCGCGGCGGTCACCCCTTTATCGATGAACTGGTCAACCTCCGCCGCCGAAAGCTGGATCTCCACCACTCCGGTGGCCAGCTTCTCGAAGTCGACCGCGGGACTCTCGTAGTTCTGCGTCGAAAGGCCCAGCGCATCGGCACGGATACGCAAGTTCACGTCCATCGTGACGAACACGGTCGGCCGATCTCGAGCCCCGTCGCGCACCTCGATGGCGGTCTGCAATATCGCGTGGTCCGCTGACTGCGGGTTGAGGGCAATCGAGAGCTTGGGCCGACTGAGCGGGACGTGCACACGCAGAGTACCTCCCTCGCCGATGGGCACGCCGGTGGAAAGAGGCCCACGTTCCCGCTGAGCGTCCAGGAGCCGCGAGACCGTTCGCGCGTTGCGTCCGCGTTCGTTGGTCTCTCGTTTGAACTGATCGATCTCCTCCAGTACGTAGATGGGCAGAATGACGTCGTTGTCTTCGAATCTGAAGATCGCGTAAGGATCGTAGAGAAGGACATTGGAATCGAGAACGTAGTTCTTCTTCATAGGGGACCCGAGTCGACTTCGACGAGCCTGAATGGACAATTCCATAGTCTCAGCAGCTCGCCGGAGGCGCAACGCGGGTCGGCGCTCGAGGCCGAACAACACCGCGCTCGTGTCGTCTAGTGTGGTGAGTCCTCCGCCGGTCGCTGACGCGGCCGCGCCTGCTCTGCGCAGCTGAGCAGCGCGGTCTTGGTGCCAGCGGCTGACGAGGACCGCCTTCACGACTGGCCGCTGGGCCCGCTCGAGACCAGCGTAGTTCGCGCCCGGTCGGCTGGCTGCGCGGACCTCTGGCATTCAGCTTCTTCGCGCGCCTGACCTCGGCCTCGTTGCCGTCGGGATTGTGGCGGACCGAGAGTCGTATACGCTCCCGGAACGGTCCGTCCGTGAGGTGCGCACCGAGGACGAGCGACGCCATGAATTTCGCGAGAATGCTGAGTCTTCTCGAGGCCGCGCAGGGCGACCGCAAGAAGCTCGTGTTGGCCGCCCTGGAGATCGTGCTCACGGGGCGTGATCCCAAAGTGAGGCCCGCCCTCGAGGCTGCATCGGTCCCCCACCGGTTCGATGCTTCGACGCTGTCCACGCTCCTCGAGTTCTCGCCCCAATCGTCCGCGGCCACTCTGGTCACGCTGAGAATGCTGCCCATGGTGGAGCTCCTCGAGAACCAGCAACAATGGTCGGTCCAACAGGACGCACGGCAAGTCCTGCGGGCGACGCTCGCGCACGAGCAGCCCCAGCGTTTTCGTTCTCTCTCCGAGCGAGCAGCACAGAGCCTCACCGGTGACGAGCCAACAACCCAGATCGAGCGCCTGTTTCACCGACTCGTATGCGCTCCCGAACAGGCGACGAGAGAGCTTCGAACCCTCTACGAGCAGTGGCAGCGGCGTGGACGCACGGAGCCTATGCGCCTGCTCGGCGACGCGCTTCGGGAGTTGGTGGCAGGCGACTACCTGGAGGCGTCTGCACGCGCCCAGACGCTGCTGTGCCTCGGCTGGCTCGGGGAATCGCGGTCATCGCTCCGCGAGCGCGAGCAGTACGCCAGAGAGGCTCTGCAGCTTCTGAGCGGCCTCGGCCAGCAGGCGGCAGAGGTCGAAGCGCACAGTCAGCTCGGCAGGGTCCGTCAGTCCGCCGGCAGACTGGCGGACGCGCTGGGCGAGTACCAGGCATGCAATGCGCTCGTCCGAGGATTGGTCGACAAGGAACCGCTCCGCAGCGACTGGCAGCACGAGCTCTCGGTGTCGCATCACGACATGGCCGATGTGTTTCAGCTGCTGGGCAACTTGACGGAGGCCCTCGCGCAACACCACGCCGGCAGGGCCGTCCTGCAGTCACTCGTGCAGTTGGACCCCAAGAACCCGGACTGGCAGCGCGATCTGGCGGCCTCTCACAACCGCGTTGGCAGGGTGCTCCACGCCCAGGGCAAGCTCATCGACGCGTTGGCGGAGTACCAAGCCTACAGGAGCATCACGGCCGGACTGGTCGATAGCGATCCGGACAACACGGAATTGCAGCGCGAGCTGTCGGTATCGCTCAACTGCGTTGGCGCCGTGCTGCTCGGACTGCGGAAGCTCCCCGAGGCCCTGTCCGAATACGAGGGTGGCAAGATGATCACCGCACGGCTGGTCGAGCAGGACCCCGGAAATGCGGAATGGCAACGCGAGCTGTCCCTATCGCACAGCTCCGTGGGCGCCGTGCTTCAGGCCCAGAGAAGACCGGCCGAGGCGCTACGCGAGTACCAGGCCAGCACGGCGATCATCCGTCGCCTGGTCGAGCGCGACCCGGAAAACGTCGAGTGGCAGCACGACCTGTCGGTCGCCTTGCTACGCGTGGGGCGTGCGCACAGGGCCACCGGACAGCTTGTCGACGCCTTGCGGGAGCTCGAGGCGGCGCTGGCGATTTCGACTCGGCTCGCCGAGCTCGAACCCGACAACGCCGAAGCGCGCAGAGACCTCGGAGTGATCCAGGAAACACTGAAGGCGCTCCAGGAGAAGACGGGGGCGAAGCCGTCGGAGAAACAGGTCGCCGCCACGACGCCGCCGCCGCCCATTCCCATTTCCATCAGTGCTCGTCACGTCCACCTCACGAGTGAGCACGTGGCGATCCTGTTCGGCCC
>JAFGIS010000456.1 GCA_016929495.1 Polyangiaceae bacterium
AGATGCCGACGGTGCCAGGCCTCCGTTCCGATGAGCGCTGCTCTCGACCACGAAGCGGGCGACGAGGAGCAGGTCCGCCGTTTCACGTAGCGCCAGTGCGGACTGGTTCAGGCGCCCCGACGCGTCACTGACACGAACCGAGCCGAGCTGAGTCGACAAGGCATCGAGCTCCTGGCGTAGCTCGGGCAAGCTCGGAGGCTCGCCGTCGAGCCCGGCGGCGCGGTTCATCAGTGCCGACAGCCGCGCCTGCAGTCCAAAAACCGTCGACCCCGAGTTGCTCCGAGCCCGGGCCTCGGCGAGCAGCGCGTCACAACGCTCGACGGCTCGCCTCTCCGCACGCTCGAACAGGGATGCCGGCAAGTCGAATCCGCTGCGTGTCAGCGCGTCGCGGTAGGCGAGCATGCCACGAGCCGCGAGAGCGCCTGCTACGTGGCACGCGCTGAGCACGTTGCCGGCAAGCGCGCCGGCGCCGTGATACTGATACTCCACGTCGCCGGCGGCGAAGAGGCCGGGGACACTCGTGGCTTGACTGCGCGGGGAATCGGCCAAGACGCGGCCTTCGTCGTCGGCGTCGTAGTCGACCCAAAGTCCACCCCGCAGGCCCGTGACCGTTGGGAAGACCGGAACGGAGACAGGTCGCGGATCCGAGCGCGCGAGCGTCAGACACAGATCGGAAACACCCCTCAGATGGTCCTGTAGCTCTCCCGGGTCGATCTGCGACAGATCGAGATAGGCGACCGCGCGGGCCGCGGCCCACGTCTTCTCGAACGACGGGAGCCGGTGTTCTCGGTCGAGCGCTACCAGTCTGCGCGCGAGCACCACGGCCGGCTCGAGTACTCCGAGCTCCGTGTCCGGTTCTTCGAACAGGTACTCCCGTTCAGAATCCGGGATATCGTGCGCTGCACGCTGATCACGAGGTTTCTTCGGCACCCATAGCCGCCCGCCGGCAGCTCGCGCGGCAGCGCCGATGGGCAGAGGGTGCTCGCCCGCGACCAGGGCCGTGGGCTCAATCGAGAGCAGATCGGCGTTTGCGAAGACGGCACCATGCCGCAGTGCCACGGCCGCGCCGGCCACCGTGCTGCCCAGGCCAGGATGGGCTCCGAACAGCGCGCCCGCTCCACCGGTTGCAAGGCACACCGCATCACCGGCGAAGGCCTTGATCTTGCCCGTCGCAAGCTCCGCGGCGACCACGCCGATCACGGCGCCGCGGTCGTCTTCGATCAAGTCGACTAGGTCCCAGCCAATCAGTCTGTGTACCAGACGTTCGCCGGGCACGCGCATGCCGCGCGAGTCTACGAGATCGGAGCTCGAGCGCCTCAGCAGCTGCTCGGCAAGGGTCCTGATCACGTGACGGCCCGTGACAGTGCCTGCACAGTACGTGCTGCGTCCCGGCAGACCCTCGCACCTGCGTCTGAGCAGAGCGCCGTCCGGAGCGCGCTCGAACGGCACTCCAGCCGCGCAGAGCTCCTCGACCATGCCCGGTGCTCGCCTCACCAGCTCCGCGACCGGCGGCTGGTGCGCGAAGTAGCTGCCGGCCGCCAGCGTTCGCGCCACGTGCCGTGCCTGGTCCTGCTCGCGCTCGCAGGCCGTAATGCCGTCCTGGCGCACGACGGACGGCGCTCGCCGCTCCTCGCTTCGGCTCAGCAGCAGGACTGGCACTGCTGCGTCCGCCAACCGGACGGCGGCGCTCATGCCTGCGACACCACCACCCACGACGATAGCGCGTCGGATCTTGCCTCGTTCGCTGCGCATGGATGTGGCCATGAGCGTACTAGTCCGTTTGGAGAGATGCGCCGTTCGGCTCGAGGGCCTGAGACTCCCGACTGGGGTCGGCGGCTGCATGCGCCACCGTGCCGTCGCTCGCGGGCAGGGCCTGGCAGGTGATGGGTGGTGGCCCCGCGGCATCGCGCTCGAGGACCAGTGCGATGCGAGAACCGGTCGCGAAGTAGATCACGGTGCTCGCCGCGACGACGTAGAGCAGCACGCCGAGCGCGCCGAACAGCCCTGCTGCGCTGCGAGCCGCGCGTCGAGTCGTCGTGATCCCCCAGGAGAAGCAGAACCCGTGCAGTCCATTGGACAGGTGGAACACGATCGCGGCCAGGCCGATCAGATAGAATATCGCCACCCAGGGGACTCCGCCCGAGGTGCGAGACAGTTCGGCGCACATCTGCGCAAACGAGTCGTCGCCCGAGCCCCGTCCGAACAACGGCTGCCAGCGGAAGCGGTAGCCGTGGTAGCAGAGCAGCGCCAACGCCACCGGAGCGGTCACGCGCTGCAGGACGTACATGAATTGGCCCGTATGCGGGGCACGCCGCAGAGAGGGCCGCGCCTCGGCCATGACCTTCAGCCCGTAGCCGCCGTGCAGCGCGAGCGGTGCCCACAGGAGCAGGACTTCGAGCAGAAGCGCGTAGGGCGTTCGATGCCAGGCGCCTGCGGCCGCCTCGAATGCGTCGCGTCCGCGCATGGCGCCCGCGCTGATCCAGAGGTAGACCACGAGGAACGCTCC
>JAFGIS010000457.1 GCA_016929495.1 Polyangiaceae bacterium
CTTCCCGCACGCGGGAAGGCGCTGTGGGTCTGGATCCTTCCCGCACGCGGGAAGGCGCTGTGGGTCTGGATCCTTCCCGCACGCGGGGAGGATCTGCTCGGTCGAGGTCTTCGCCGCAGAGGGAAGGGCGGCTTGCGTCGGTTCCGGGTGTGGATCCAGATCCCCACGAGGATCTCGGGTTCGAAGACGAATCCTATCGGGCTGGCGGTTTCGGACTCAGCAAGGACGACGTTGGACTGGACGATTGGGACAGCGACGCAGAGCACGAGCCAGCCGTCGCCCCGCGCACACCCGAGCAGGAGCGCCGGCGGTTGCTGTTCCTGCGCGGCGTCGCGTTCATTCTGGGAGTCGGTCTGTTTTTTGCCGTGGTCGGTGTGTACGTAGCCTACAGAGGACGCGGCCAGGAGGAGCCAGGTGACGCTCGTAGCGCGGGCGCGCAGGCACCGGTCACGTCGAGCGCTACTGCGGCCCCGGCCGAAATGGAGCCGCCACCGCCCCCAGAGGTGACAACTGCACCGGTTGAGAAACTGCCGCCTGCCGGGGTGGCGGAGCCGCCAACTCCGCCAGCGGCCAAACCGGTCGAACCTCCTGCCGCCAAACGATTGATCAGCCGAGCGCCGGCGGCCGCACCCAAGCCCAATGCCGCCCCACCGCGCCGCGCCGCGTCCCGCCTCCCGCCCGCACGCTCAACGACCAACGGCAGCGGTCTGCCTCACGTTGAGCCTCCAACTCAGCGCCCAGCTACTGCCTCGTTCCCGGTCGACTGATTCCTCATCGGCTCCGATCGACGGCGGCGAAACAGCCATCGCCTCGAGCGAAGTGCGGCACCAGTGCCCTGTCTCCAAGACAGGGCACTACGGGCGGCCGGCGTAGAGGAAGTTCTCGACAACCTCGGCCAATGCTCCCGGCTGCTCTTCCTGTGGTGCATGGCCGGAGTCGAGCAACTCGAACCCGGCTCCGCGGATCTCGCGTGAAAGCCGCTGGCCGAAGCCAGCCGGGTAGATACGGTCTCGTCTGCCCCAGACGACCAACGTCGGAGCCTGCACTCTGCTCGTCTGTGCCACTATGGCACGAGTGTCCACAGTGGCACGGAGGGCTGCCAGAGCGCTTCCTCGAGCAGTAGGGGTGTTGAATGCGGCATAGTACCGGTCCAAACGCTCCCTGGGCAGCGAAGCGCGGTTGGCGACCAAGTAGCGGCGGAGGACAGCGTTGAACGTCGTTCTGCCGAGCAGCTGCTTGAAGAGTAGATCACCCACGAGCGGCGAAATCAGGGCACGCCGTTGCAGCCAGCCAGGTACCGGGTAGCACAGGGCATCCACGAGCACGAGGCGGGAGACAAGCTCCGGATGGCGTGCGGCGAGGGTCAGGGCGACGGCGCCGCCGAGCGCGTGCCCGACCACTGCCGACCGCCCGAGCTCCAGCCCCGCGTACAGATCGGCAACGGCCTCGGTGAATGCCGGCACGCCGTAGGGATAGCGAGCCGCGCTGGGCTTTTCGCTTTCGCCGAACCCGGGCAGGTCCGGTGCCACGGTCCGGAACCGTCTGCTCAGGATGTGAACGACGCCGTCCCAGGTTGCATGATCGAAGAAGACTCCATGCAAGAGGACGACCGGGGAGCCACTGCCGTGTTCGACGACCCGCAGTCTGACCCCGCTCGCGGCTATGTCGCGCTGGAGCGCCCCAGGCATCGCGTTCAACCGTAGCCCGATGCTCGACGATTGTCAGCGCACCCCGGATGCGCGAGCCAACGCCCGCGAGAACATCGCGTTTCCGTCGTTGGCCGGACTGCCGGGCGCCCTGAAGCCTCACCCGTGTCGAGTGCAGAACACGGGCGACGAGACGTCGCAGCACGTCGGTCGGACCAGGCCACGCCGAGCCGGATGCCCGCTCGCGACGTCGCGCATACAGCGGTCAGCGCTCGGCGCGTCGGACGCCGTCGCCAGTGGACGCTTGCCGCACGTCCCAGCAGCGCGGGCAAACCGGCGATGGACCGGGTCGCCCGATGCCTGTCGTATGGAGTGGGGAGGCGTGTGCTGAGCATCGCCGGGGTACGCGCGTCGGTGCGACGGCGCAGAGCGTCCAAGGTCGGACGGGAGTGCGCTCAGCAGCGCACTCCCGAAGCATTTGCTGCAGAGACAGACGCACCGTGCTCGGGTCGTGCCCGAGACGCGTCAGCTGGACCTTGCGCGCCAACGTCGGCAGGGAAGGGTACCTGCACGGTCGAAAAATGTCACACCAGCTCACGCGCGCAGCGTCCATGGAGCTGGTTCGAAATCCCTACAAAAAAAGGCATCGAATCTGCTTCGCGGGATCCATTGAGTAGAATATATTCGCGGTCACACACCCTGCCGACGAGTCGCCGATACGGTGGCGGCCGCTGCAGCGGGAGTCCGCATGACCACGATTGACGAAGTTGCGCTGTCGCGCATCGAAAGCGAGCACGCCGCCGGGCTGACGTCTGCGGAGATACTCGACGTGTTCGCGACGCACGAGATCGCGCTGAGCGAGGCGACGCTGCGAAAGTACGTGCAGCTGGGTCTGTTGCCGCGCAGCGTTCGAGTCGGCCGCAAGGGCAAGCACCAGGGTTCCCAGGGCATCTACCCCGTGAGCGTGGTGCGCCAGGTGCTTCGCATCAAGGCCATGATGGCCCAGAGCTACACCATCGAGCAGATCCAGCGAGAGTTCCTGTTCATGCGCAGCGACCTCCAAGTGCTGGAACAGACGCTTACGAGCATCTTCCGCAAGCTCGAACGCGTGCTGAGGGAGCGCAGGGGTGAAGCGTACGCCAAAGTGATGGCACGCCAGGTCGTGGACGCACGGAGCGTCAGCAGAGATCTCATGGCGCGGCTGGGGGCGATAGAGACCCGGCTCACTTCGCGATCGCGTCTCGAACAGGCGGCGGTGTCGTAATGGCAGACGGAAGGCAGTCTCTCGCGCTCGAAAGGGCGAACGACTCGGATGATGCAGCCGTGCGCGCTGAGAACAAGGAGGCCGGGATGAGGCATCTACCTCTGGTGAATGGTGGCGCTTGTGAGCTTCTTGCCGGGGATGCGGAGGGCGAGTCGATCACCCGGGAGCAGCGGCGTTCGCGACGCAAGCGGGACGTTCGCGCGAGGACCATCAGCGTCAAACGCATGACGAAGCGAGAGCTCGAGATAGGGCGGTTGATGTACCCGGAAACGGAGTACTGGAAACCCCGGACGCGCGCGGAGTGTATCGATGGGCCGCGTCCGTGCCCGTATGTCGCGTGCAAGCACCACCTGTACATCGACGTGTCCCCGCGCACGGGTGCAATCAAGTTGAACTTTCCCGACTTGGAGGTATGGGAGATGGGCGAGTCGTGTGCATTGGATGTCGCCGACCGCGGTGGCACGACGCTGGAAGACGTCGGGGCGATCATGAACCTGACGCGCGAACGTATTCGTCAGGTCGAGGTGAAGGCTCTGGCCAAGCTGGAAGCTCTGCGTGACATGATGGCCCTGCGTGATTATATCGACGAGGGGCCGGTCGGCAAGAGGCGCCTGCCGAAGCTGAGTCAGTCGGACGTCCAGGTGAGCCAGGACGACATCGAGGACGGGTTCGGAGACGACGAGGACATCGACGCGGACTTCTGCGACTGAACGGCTCCGGATTGCGGAGTGACGCCGCAACGCCGCGCAGGCAACGCGGCCGCGCGGAGTGCGCGCAGAGTGCTCTGAGGGACGCCGAGTTCCGCGGCGAATCACCGAGACAGGCCGGGTTCGTGCTACGGTCGCAGCTGTCGCAAGGCCCTGAGGAAGTTGCCGCCCAGGATCTTGCGGATGCGTTCCGCGTTCCAGCCGAACTCGAGCATATGCTCTACTAAGCGCGGCAGCTCATGGCAGGTGCGCAGGTCTCGAGGAGGAGAGATTGCGCCGTCCCAGTCGCTGCCGAGCGCAGCATGGTCCTCGCCCGTCGTAGCGACCACATGGCAGAGGTGGCGAACGACCGAGCGCGCGCGTCCGCGCCAGTATGGATCGCCAAGGAAGGGGGCGTGGAACATGATGCCGACTACCCCGCCCGTCTCTGCTACCGCTCGGAGCTGCGCGTCGTCGATATTGCGCCAGTGGGGGAAGACACCCCGCACTCCGGTATGAGTGACGAGCAGCGGCTGTGTCCGATCGTGCGCCTCGAAGGCGTCCCAGAACCCCATCGGATGGATGTGCGCCAGATCGACGAAGATCCTGAGCGCGTTGAGACGCCGGACGAGCTCTTGCCCGAGCGGGGAGAGTCCACCACGTGTGACCAGTCGCAACGGCGAGCTCGTGGTCCCGAGCGCCGACGACGTGAGATGGACGAGCGTCACCCGCACCAGAAGCCCGGACGAGAGCCGTTCGAGCACGCCGAGGTCAGCATCGAACGCATTGCCGCCCTGGACCGCCAGGAAAGCTGCGTGCCGCCGTTCAGCCAGTGCGCGCTGGTAGTCGGAGTACGTTCGGCAGAGCGCGGCCCGGGGGCAGGAGGCGAGCGTCGCGGACAGGCGCTGGAGGTTGCATTCGAAGGCGCGCAGGCGCCCCTTGGCAGTGCGCAGGGGATTCGTGGTGATGGCCCAGTGCGCGCCCGTGACGTGAGCATCGAGCATGCGGGGAAGATCGACGTGGCCGAACAACGCGCCCCCGAGCGGCTGAAACCGGTGGCGGGCAAGCACGTCGTAGCCGACCAGGCGGGTCCAGAGGAACGAGTCGACGTGCAGGTCGATGACGTCGCTCGATAGGTAGATCTCAACTGCTTCGCGCGATATCCCGAGGCGGCCGGCCCACGCGCTCGGCTCGGAGTAGGCGACGGGCGTCGACATCGGAACGTACGATGACGCTCGGGCTGTCCCGGGGCAAGGGCGAAGCGCACCGACGGGGACGGGCGCGCTCGTCGACCGCCTGGAACGGTGTCCGCTGCGCGGAGAGCCGGGTCCGGCGAGGTCTCGCCGCGATGGAGGCCTTCGTTCCAGTACGACCCGTGGTCAGCATCGTTGCACCAGGCATAACGATGCTGAAGGGCAATGTCACAGTCCGCGAGGCACCTGCTCCAGATCGACGGCGCTCAGCGCATAGCGAATCAGGGCGCTGCGGTTGGCCTTGGTCAGTCCGCGAGCCTTGAGCGAATCGACCATTTCGTCCAGACGACGGAGGTCGTTCGTGTACATCGAGATACAGATGACTTTGTAGTGGGTCGGCTTCTGCTCCGAGGCGAGGTTCGGGGCAGGCCTCGGTGCATCGTTCGCGTAGAAGCGTGACCGGAGCACGCCCTCTACGTCTTCGTGGTCGAGCACTCTCACCGCAGCGTCACGAAAGTCGCTCCTATCGGTCACCCGACACCTCCTGGCGCAAGTCCGGTTCCGTAGCCTGTTCGCCCTGGTCGTTGAGCAGCCGATCCACGACGCGCAGGTAGTCCGCCGTGCAGCGAGCTTCCGGGGCGTACTCGAGGAGGGTCGCGCCCTGCGCTGGGGCTTCCTTGGCCTTGATGTTCGTGTGGATTGGCTCGAGGCAACGATCCTTGAAGTGCTCTTGAAGCGCATGAAGCGCCTCGTGGCAGACGCGTGCACGCGTGTCGAACATCGTCGGCAACACGCCCCACAGGCGAACAGGATGACCGAGCACACGATTGACCTGCTTGATCGTGCGGAGCACCTGCCGCACGCCGACGAGTGATAGATAGTCGCAGGCCACCGGGCACAAGACGGCGTCGGCGAAGGCGAGCGTGTTCTGGCTCATCAGCGATAGACTGGGACTGCAGTCGATGATGATGTGCTCGTAGCTCTCACGGCAAGACGCCAGGCGCGTGGCGAGGATGCGGTCGCGCTGGGCGCGGCCGGCCAGGTACAGCTCAGCTGCGGCCAACGTCTCGTTCGCCGCGAGGACATCGAGGCCGGGGCGGGGCGAGAGGACCACGGACGTGAACGGCTGACCCATGACGAGTACGTGGTACAGGGTGCGTGTCGGCGTCAATCCCAGGGAAATCGCGACATTGCCCTGGCCGTCCGTATCAATCAACAGGACCTGCTTGCCACGCGAGGCCAGGGCAGCCGCCAGTGTGACGGCCGTCGTCGTCTTGCCGGTACCGCCCTTGTGATTGAAGACGGCGAGGACATGTGGCGGGCCCGAAAGCGTCGCTTCGATGCGCTGCCAGCTTACCGGCGAGGCCGTGCCCGGCTTGCTTGGGGCGAGGGGAATCACGGGCGCCACGTCGGGTGGCGGAGGAGGCGTCCGCGGTTCGAGTCGGGGCGGCGACAGCTCCGCTCGGGCGCCCGGCGTCATGGGCTCGGCCGCGTCGGTCACGAGAGAAAGCCGTACATCGGAGCCACGTGCCAACAGAGGCACCTCGGGGGCGCTCACCACGCGGTGTGCCAGCTGAAGCAGGAGCGTTCGACATTCAGGGCTGCAGGCATAGTGTCGGCGGCTTGCGGCGAAGAACACCTGGGAGGCCAGCTCGAGGCGGAAGCTTCTGCCGCAGGCGCCACAGACCGAGCCTGCGGGCGTTGCTCGGTGGCTGCGTTCCAGGCACTGCTGCGAGCAGAAGTGAGCGACAGTTCGGGTGCCGTTGGGCTGATCGGGACCGAGTTGCTCGGTCTGGTAGCTGAATTCCGGGGAGAACTGGCTTCCGCAGACGCTGCAGGCGACAGGGCTCGCTGACATGGCATGTGCGACGCCGGGAAGTTATCGAAGCGTCGATTTCGCCCTTCTCACGGAAGGTCGCCACGGGCCAAGTTTGTTGTCCCTTGGGGGACCCTGGCCTCGAAGGGCCTCCGCTCCGCGGCCGGTGGAGAAGGGACCGCCGACGCGTCGAGGGCGCAGGATCCCGGAGCGCGGTGGGCTCACCCTCGCGTTGCGAGTCCCGTCCAGAAGGCGGACAGGTCGAGTGGGAGCGACGAGACGATATCGAGCGAGGCATGAGTCAGAGCGTGCGCCAATTGGTAGCGGTGAGCGTGCAGAGCGTGGCGTGGAAGTTCCAGACGTGCGAGGTCTGCGTCATCGAGCCGACCATCGGCGGCACGAGCCAGGAGCCGGTCGTCCGGGCCGTACAGCTTGTCACCGACGACCGGGCAGCCCACGCTGCGCAGATGCACCCGGATCTGATGTTGTCGACCGGTGTGAAGCTCGCAGCGAAGCAGCGCGTAGCCGGCCCTCTGCTCCAGCACGGTGATGCCCGTCCGGGCTTCGAGTCCGGTGCCGCGACGTGCGATACGCATCTTGACGCGCAACGGATTGTCGGAATCCGATTCAAGCGGGAGATCGATGATGCCCTCGTCGGGAACGCCCCAGGTGATTGCCAGGTACGCCTTGGTGACCTGGGGTCGAAGCTCGGGTGGTTTGCGCCTCCCCATCGAGGTTGGCGAGTCCAAGAGCGATCGGTCCTCGAGCATCATCTTGAAGGCCCGATCTGCTTCGGGCGACCGGGCCACCAGCAGAACACCGCTCGTTTCCCGGTCAAGTCGGTGCACCAGCGAGACGAACTCGCCGGGGCGCGCCGCTTCGAGACGCTTGAGTACGGTGTTTCGGTAGTAGCGCGCCGTCGGGTGTACCGTCATGGGCGCGGGCTTGTCGATCGCCAGCAGGTGTTCGTCTTCGTAGAGCAGCGGCAGTGCGACCGAGGGGACCTCCTCTTCGAACTGCGGACGCCACAGCGCGATTCGATCCTCGGCACGGACACGATCGCTCGGTCGAAGCGGCCGCCCCTCGAGGCTGTAGGCGCTGCGCTCCACGATGATCTGGGCACGTGTGCGACTGGTGTTCCTCAGATGGGCGTGCACGAAGACGTCCACACGCGAACCGGCTTGCTCCGGTGGCACGCGCAGAACGCGCAAGATAGCGTCTGGCGCGATGCCCGGCGGCCGTTCGGGTTCGAGCTGTGCTTCCTCGGAGCAGGCGCCGAGCAGCCGCCGCGCGTCACGCTGCCGGCCGCGCGACGAAGCGACCGCTGTCGTGAACCTCCTGGACTTTCTGCCCGATGGCCTTCGGGACGAGCCGAGCACCGCTGAGCCCCGGGCGGTGCCCGCGTCGACCGAGACAGGTGGCTTCGGGGACGTCACGGGGACGCGCTCGGCTGGATCTCGGTGCCGACGCCTTCGTCAGTGAAAATCTCGAGAAGCAAGGCGTGACGTTTTCGTCCGTCGATGATGTGCACCTTTTCGACGCCGAGGTCGACCGCGCCGAGCGCACAATGCACCTTGGGGATCATGCCCCCCACAATGACGCCTTCTTCGATCAACGTCTCGGCCTCGCGCGCGCCGAGCGAGCCCAGCAGATGCCCGTCTCGGTCCTTGACTCCCTCGACATCCGTCATGAGCATCAGCTTGGCTGCGCCCAGCGCCGCGGCAAGACGGCCGGCTGCTATGTCCGCGTTCACGTTGAGTGGCCGTCCCGAGGCGTCCACCGCGATGGGGGCCACGACGGGTACGAAGTCTCTGGCGATGAGTTCGAGTACGATCTGCGGTTCGACACGTTCGATCTCGCCGACCCTACCGAGATCCACGCAAACCGACTCGCCGTTCCTGCCCTTGCTCGTGAACCCGGGCGCGCGCTGGGCTCGTAGGAAACCATCGTCGCGACCGGAGAGCCCAACAGCGCGGCCTCCATGCTTGCAGATGAGTCCAACGATCTCGGAGTTTATGCCGCCGCCGAGTACCATTTCCACGACATCCATCGTCTCGTCGTCGGTAATGCGCATGCCGGCGGCGAAGGAGGACTTGATACCCATGCGGTCGAGCGTCTGGTTGATTTGCGGTCCGCCTCCGTGCACGACGACGACGTGGATACCTACATAGCGGAGCAGACAGACATCACGAGCGAAGCTTTCTTTCAGCTCGTCATCGACCATGGCGTGGCCGCCGTACTTGACTACGAACGTGCGATGACGAAAGCGACGGATGTACGGCAAGGCCTCCTGCAGAATGGCGGCCTTTTCGATCAAGTGATCCATGGCCAGGGAGCCTAGCATCCCCTCCCAGATGGCGCGGCCGGTCTCCCGGTGGCTGGCGCGTGCGATGCCCCCGAGGGCCGTCGTTCAATCCGAAGAGGCCGCCGAGCCGGGCCTGGCCCGTCTCCCACCCCTCCGGGCCCCGTGATCAGACGGCCCTGGTCGCTTCTCCTTCGGTACGAAGCGTACGGGGACGGCTCAGGTGTGGTATGCGCGACCGCAATGGAAATCCTGTTCGTCACTGCGGAGCTTGAGCCGCTGGCAGGCGTCTCCGACGCTGCCAGTGCCGTGGCCTCGCTCGCCAAGGCCCTTCGCCAACTCGGGCATGAGGTGACCGTCGCCATGCCGCGCTACCGGGAAACGGAGCGGTCCAGCTTGCTGCTCGCTCGACGGCTCACACCCCTTGTCCTTCCGCAGGGGGGCGAAGTGACCGTCTATGACGGCCAACTCGCCTCGGGCGTACGGCTGGCGCTGTTCGAAGCTCCGGCGCTGTTCGATCGTCCGGGGATTTATGGCGAACACGACAAGCCGTTTGCCGACAACGCGAAACGATTCGGGCTTCTGTCGCAGGCGGCCGTCGCGCTGGTACGCCAGCGTGAGGCTCAGGGAGGTGCCTTCGATCTCCTGCACCTGCACGACTGGCCTGGCGCGCTCGTGCCGCTCGTCCTGCGTCGCGCCCCGGGTCCTGACGTGCCGACGATACTCACGGTGCACGACGTTCGTCAGCAGGGTGTCTTCCCCTTGCGGGACTTGGAACTGCTCGGGCTTGGGCGTGATGTGGACGCGGACGAAGGCGTCAAACTCGGCACCCGCGTCAGTGTGCTCAAAGGCGGCTTGCTTTCTGCATGCATCGTGACGACGGTATCGCCCGCGTACGCGCAGGAAATGCGCTCCGAAGCACTGTCGGGGCCGCTTGCCGCGGTGGTCTCCGAGATGAGCCGGCCCATTGTCGGCATCATCAACGGAATCGACTACGCCACCTGCAATCCCGCGACCGACCCCCTGATCGTCAGCCGTTTCCACGCCGAGGACTGCGCCAACAAGGGGCTCTCCAAGTCGGCTCTGATCCGTGAGTTCGGTTTGGAGCTCGACCCCGACCGACCGTTGGTCGCCTGTATCGGAACGGCGACGCGCGACGGCGGGCTCGACCTGCTGGCGGCGGCCCTCCCGGCCGTTCTCAAGAACGCGTTGACGATGGTCGTGGCCCTGCGACGTACCTCCCAGGGACCGCTCGTCGATCGTCTCGAAGCGGCGCTCGCGCCGTATCCGGAGCGCTGTGCGCTCGTTCGCGAGGCCAGTGAAGCCATGGAGCACAGGCTCCTGGCGGCCGCGGACCTGCTGGTGGTACCGGCGCGACACGTGCCGTGCGGCAGCCTGCAGCTCATGGGCCAGCGCTACGGAGCCGTGCCCGTCGTGTCCGCGAGCGGGGGTCATCTGGATACGGTCGTCGATTGTGATGCTGGACTTGCAACGGGCACCGGATTCGTGTTTGACGAGCTGTCCCCCAACGGGTTGGCCCAGGCCATCGAGCGCGGGCTTGTCGCCATGAGAGATCCCGGATGGGCACACCTGCGGCGGCGAGTCATGCGACTGGATCTCGGCTGGGATCGACCAGCGCGGCGGTATCTTCAGGTCTATCGTCACGCCATCGGTGCTCGGGCGTAGACTCGAACGAGCCGAAGCGCACGGTCGAGCCACCAGATCCGGCTGGCGAACGCCAGGACAATCGCCGTTTGGCACACCAGGAAGTGTGCGGCCGGTCTCCACACGCCAGCGCGGCTGAGGTCGAAGAGCGCGGTGGCAGTGGCTACGACCAGCAGGGCAGCGAGCGTTCCTGCAGCTGCGATGGACCAGGGTACCAGCCAGCGCAGAACGTGCCGCCGCGCGAGTAGAAGCGCACACCCGAGGGCGCTGTAGCCGTCAGCCTGGTGGGTGACAGCGGCCGCTCGGGCCAAGTCCTGCAAGACCCCGAGCAGGGCCATCAGGACCATCGCCACCAGTGCGAGCGCGAGCAGCGTGAGGTCCGCGGGCTTGGCTCCGAACGCGATGAACACGACGTCGCGATAGTGAGCGGCGGAGAATCCGAGCAAGACCAGAACGCAGGCACGGCAGAGCATGGTGACGCCGCCGATCAGGAGGAAGGTCGAGAGTGGGCGGACCGCACAAGCGAGCCAAAGGCGCCACGCTGTGCGGCCGGGTCGTTCCAGTCGAACCATCACCGCGGCGGCCACGGGCAGAGCGAGCAGGCTCGTGAGCGCCGCCGAGAGGGCGCTCGACTCGAGGCTGCTGGTGAGCCGGGCCCGGCCGATGCGTACGACTTCGAAGAGCAGCAGCGCTCCGGGTTCGAAAAGGGAGCGGTCCCCGGTGGGCAGCCTGCCGACGCCGAGTTCGCTCAGCACAGCCAGAGTGGGGATGCACAGGAGCACACTCGAAGCAAGCAAGGCCGCATAGCCCAGCGCGACACAGGAGGCGTAGCTCGAGATCCGCCTGCTGAGTCTCGTCAGCAGGGTCATGGCCCGAGCCCCAACAGCACGAGCTCGGCGAGCGACAAGCCACACTCGAGGCTACGCCAAGGGAATCGGCGCTCCTGCACTGCGGCGTTGTTTAGCAGGTTCTCGTCGAGCAGTACGCCGTGCTCGGGGTCGACGACAGCCGATACGATGGGCTCGCCGACAGACTCGACGGTATGGCTCGTGCCGAGGCCGTCCCAGAGCTCGACCTTGCGGAGACCGCTGCTGGTCGTCAGCCGGATCGGCACGGGAAACGTGAGTGTGCCCCGGCGACGCACGACCACGCGATGGGTGGTGCCTCCATGCTCCGAATCGGACTTCGCGATCCGGTCGATCGAGTAGTCCACCCATCCGCGCTCGAACAACGCCTTGCGCAGATTCGATGCCGCAGGGTTGCCGAGGTGCTGGCGTATGTTCCCAATGAGCGCCTCAGGGTTCGGGTGACGGCCTCGCTGTTCGCGTGCGTAGCTCCCGAGGGCCTGCTCCAGGTGAGCCCGGCCGTAGACGTTTCCGAGAGTCCTGAGCAGCGTCGAGGTGCGCCAGTAGGCCAGCGCGCCGAGATGCTTCAGACTGTCGAACTGGTCGGCTGGTTGCGCGATGGGCTCATCACGGCCGTACTCGACGGCTGCGGTCCGGAATTTGGCCACGGTACTGACGTCGATCCACGGCAGATGCAGGGTGGAGCCGTTGCCCCACGCGCGCTGCATCCATTCGGACTCGGCGTAGCTCGCGAGGCCCTCGTCGAGAAACGGCCAGGCGTTCTCATCGTTGGCCGCGAGCCCGTAGAACCACTGGTGGGCGAGCTCGTGGGCCGTGACGGTCTGAACGGAGCGCAGGCCAACGTAGGGCGCGTACCAGGGCCCGCCTGTCAAGATGAGCGTGGGGTACTCCATGCCACCGGCGGCCCTGCCGTCGTCAGGAGGAATCACCACGTGCAGGGCGGGATACGGGTAGATGCCGAAATGCTGCTCGTAGAACGGTAGGGCACGCCGGACGGTGGCCAGAGTCTGCTCAAGCTCGAGGGGATGACCGCGGGGTGAGAGGACATCGACGCGCACGCCCGCGACGTGGGTCTCCGTCGCGATGGCGCTGCCCCAGGCCACCCATGCGAAATCGTGCACACCCCGAGCCTGGCTGGTTACGATGCGCCTTCCCGGCCGGGTGCGCGTGCGCGTCGGGTGACCCGTCGCCGCGAGTGAAAACCCTGCCGGGATATCCACGGTGACCGTGTAGTTGCCGAAGTCGGCGCTGAACTCGGAAAGAGGATGGAAGGCGAAATGCGCCCACGTGCCATCGGGCTTGAGGCGCGCGATCTTCGGGAACCACTGCGCGACAGCGAAGAAGTCACCCACATAGCCCGTTCGCTCCACGAGCCTCGGGAGGCGCGCCGCCCACTCGATGTCCAGATGGAGCGAGTGCCCGGGGGCGACTGCCTCGGGCAGCGGAACTCTGATGTCGGTCCTGTCGGCAGGATCACCGGGGCTGTGCCGGGCAGCATCCCGCCAGAGATCCCGACCAGCGAATTCGCGTGCGGACAAGCGGTAGACCGTAATCCCGCCCGCCTCGACGAGTTCTGCGGCCGTCCGGCGAGACGACGCGGGCGCCCTCATGAACAGCGTTCGCGCGTTGGCGAACGCATTCAGATAGAGATGGATCCAGAGCTCCCGTGCCGGCAGGCTGCTGGCATTGGTCCACTGTACGCCGGCCCGGGCGTCCACGACGTGTCGTCGCTCGTCGAGGCGAGCCGTGATGTCGTATGACAGAACGGGCGGCACCACGAGCCCAGTGCGGGTCGGTTCGTGGGTGGGCGCTCGACGGACGAGCTCGGCCGCTGCGTCCGGTCGGCGATTCGGGGCGGCGCCAGCGAGGGGGGCGGTTGGCGGAGCAGCCCGTGCCAGCAGCAAGGTTGCCACCATCAGGCAGACGAACCCGAACACCCCCTCGAAGACCCTCGTTTGGATAGCGCCGGCTCGACACACGGGCTAACCCGAGGAGACCACGATCACCCCCTGCTCGAGCAGTTCGGTGAGGATCCGCAGCGTATCGAGCGGAGGCATACCGCTGATGTCGAGCAGTTCCTCGACCGTCGACGCGTTGTCGACCAGGGAGAGAACGAATCCGGCACGATGGTCCAGTGACAACCATCGCACCTGCGTGGGGGGCACCGCGACGGTGATGAGTTGATGCAACGAACCCAGACGGGCGGTGTACATCTCGGTGAGCACGTTGCGGCAGCTCCGCGCATAGCGTTCGGCCTCGGCGTCGCCCGCATCCGCTTGAAGTAGGCGCTCGGCAAGGGCGAGTGCGCCGGTGAAATCGCCGATCGCGTAGCGATCCTGCAGTTCCAGCCGCGCGGCGCCCGCCGTGCTCATGTCCGACGAAGGGACGGAAGCGGGTGGAGGCGCATCCGTCGAGAGCGGGGGCAGCGTGGCAGCGGCCGTGGTGTCCAAGTCGTCTGCAAGACCGAATTCCAGGTCGTCGAGCTCGAGCGGTACGAGTACCTTCTGCGTCTCGGCCCTCGGCGTTTCACATTCCGCGTTTTGCGTTTGCGGATGCCCGGGACGCGTCAACGACGCATCCGGTTGCGCGGCCGGGGCTTCGCGAGCGTCCGCCGCGACCGTTGGGTCGGGCCTCGGAGCCTCTCCGGAGGCTTCGTTCTCGTCGAGAAGCTCGGCCTGGTTCATCGCCAGCGCAACGTACTGCTCGGTGGGGAGATCCGGGACAGCCGTGATGCGGTCGTGCGCCTCATCGTCCTCACCGATGACCAAGAGGGTCTGCCGATCCTCGCCCAGGATTTCGTCGTCCCACTGATCGTCGAAGTCGTTCGCGCCGTCGGGCGTCTTTCGCGGGAGTTTGCTCTGCTTGGTCGAATCGTCGTGAGCCATGCTGTATGGCCGTCTGTCTTCGGGATGCAGACGAGACTGGCGCCTGGGACTAGTGCGCGCCGGAGACGACCCCCCTGAACATGCGTTGAGCTCTGAGCAGTTGCTCGACCTGGCCCTTCACGGCTTCGGTGTCCTTGCGCTCGACCGCACTGCGAGCGAGATCCACAGCTTTGCGGGCTTTCTCGAGGACCTCACGGCCGAAATCGGACGGGCCAATGGCGCGTTCGATTTCCGAGAACATCCCTTCTACCTCGTCGATGAGCGATTCCGCCTCCTGGCGAGCCGCCTCGAAACGTTCGTCCGTGCGTCTCTCCACCAGGTAGCCATGCGCGGACTCCATCATGCTCTCAATCTCGGTCGGTGTCAGGCCGCTCGAGGCGGTGACCTGAATCGACTGGGCCTGCCCCGTCTCGATGTCCGTCGCATTGACGCTCACGATGCCATCGGTGTTTATCGAGAAGGCGACCTCAATTTCGACGTGTCCAATCGGCGCGCGACGTAGTCCGGTGAGCACGAACTCGCCGAGCAACTCGTTCTCCTGAGCACGTTGGCTTTCCCCCTGCATGACGAGGATCTTCACGGCGGTCTGGTTGTCTCGGCTCGTCGTGAAGGTCTTGGTGCGGCTGGTCGGAACGGTGGTGTTCTGCGGAATGAGTTCCTCGAAGTGGCTTCCGAAGGTCATGATACCCAGAGCGTGTGGCGTCACGTCCAGCAGGATCATCTCGTGCTTGTCTTCGACCAGGGCAGCAGCCTGGATCGCGGCTCCCAGCGCAACGACTTCGTCCGGATGGACGCCCCTGTTGGGCTCGCGGTGGAAGAAGTCCCGCACGGCATTCTGTACTGCGAGCATGCGAGTCATGCCTCCGACCAGTATGACGTCTTCGATGTCCCCGATATCGAGCCGCGCGTCGCGAATGGCCTGGGAGCAGATGTCGATGGTGCGTTGGATGAGGTCGCTCGTGAGGCTCTCGAGGGTCTGGCGAGAGATGCTGCGCTGCAGGTGGAGAGCTTCATTGCGTCCGGTCGAGATGATGAAGGGCAGGTTGATCTCGGTGGTGCTGACGCCGGCCAACTCGCACTTGGCCTTCTCGGCCGCGTCCCGCAAACGCTGCAGCGCCATACGGTCCTCGCGCAGGTCGATTCCGTGCTCGCGCTTGAAGTCCTGCACGAGCCAGTCGATTACGCGCGTATCGAAGTCCTCGCCGCCGAGAAATGTGTCGCCGGTGGTGCTGACGACTTTGAAGACGCCGTGTGCCCCTATCTCGAGGACGCTGATATCGAAGGTGCCGCCTCCCAGATCATAGACCGCCACCGTCTTGTCCACCGACTTTCCGAAACCGTAGGCGAGGGCCGCTGCAGTCGGTTCGTTGATGATACGGACTACCTCGAGCCCGGCGATCGCTCCGGCGTCCTTGGTGGCCTGGCGCTGGCTGTCGTTGAAATACGCCGGCACGGTGACAACGGCCTTGTTGACGGGCTGGTCCAGGTAGTCCTCGGCGATGATCTTCATCTCCTGAAGCACCATCGAACTGATCTCTGGAACCGAGTACACCTTGTCGCGCAAGCGGATACGGACGTCCCCATGCGGCCCCTCGACGATCGTGTAGCTGCAGGCCATGAGAGAGTTCTTGACCTGCGGCGAGTTCCACTTGCGTCCGATGAGACGCTTGGCTGCGTAGACGGTGTTCTCGGCGTTGGTGATGGCCTGGCGCTTCGCAATGTGTCCGACGAGGCGCTTGCCGGCTTCGGTCACGGCCACCATGCTCGGGGTCGTCTTGTACCCGCCGCGGTTGGGGACGACGACGGGTACGTCGCCCTCCATGACCGCAACGCAAGAGTTGGTGGTCCCGAGGTCGATTCCGATGACTCGCTCCATGATCCCTGTCCGAGCTAGGCGTCGCCGCGTCTCAATCTCCGAAGCCAGTTTCTGATGTTCGTATCGTCGGGAGCAAGCCCGCTCGCCTGTTCCAGTGCATTGAGTGCGCTGGTTCGCATTCCGGCGGCCATGAACACCCGAGCCAGCACGAACCGGATCTGTGCGTCTTCAGGCGCCAAACCCACCGCCTTGCGAGCCAAATCAGCGGCTCGACGCAGGTCTCCGCCCGATTCGAGCAGGCAACGGGCCGCAGCGCAGTACGGCGGAGCCGATGGTCTGCCCTCGGCTGCCTTCTGGTATGAGACAGCAGCGTCGGTCAAACGACCGGCCCGCTCCTCGTAGCGCGCCTGTTCGAGGTAGGAGTCCGCCATCTCCTCGGCCAAGCGGCGTCGGAAGCTTTCGATTCGGGCGATGAGCTGGGGGTCCGTTGCCCCGAGGCTTTCTGCAGCGCGCAGCTCCGCGGCAGCAACGACCGGTTGCTTGTCCTGCAGGGCAGCCCCAGCCGCGCTGAGGCGCTCCTCGACCTTCGCGTCGCGAGACGCGTGGGACCGCTGCTCGTACAGGCGTCTAAGCTCGTCATGGCCGGAACGGGAGGGGCCGTCCGAGGGCTGCACGGCTGGCATCTGCTGAGAGCGCGACCCCGAGGGCGAGCCTCCGCCGAGGAGTTTGCGTGCCAGAGCGCGTTTGCGCTGCTCGGAGGGCGGAGAGGAAAACGGCTGCACGGGTTGCGGGGTGGCACGACCGGCCAACGCAGGCGCCAGGGACGACGACTGCGCCGAGACGGGCTGGGCCGATGCGTGTTCGCTCGGAGGGGCGACCGGTGGAGCGGTCGTGTCTTTGGGAGCGCCGAGCGCCTGTTCCAGATCCCGCGTGCGGCGTTGACGCGCGAGGTAGCTGTCATAGTCAGCGCGGGCCTTTGGGTCGCTCAGCACGCGCTCGGCTTGCGTGAACCGCTCGAAGATCGTCTCGAGCTTGGCCTTGTAGCTGCCTAGGTTCTTTCCGTAGTACCTGTCCGGGTGGAAGACGCTGGCGACTTTGTAGTAGGTGGCCTTGATGGCCTTCCGGTCCGCCGTTGGGTCGACGCCGAGCAACGCGTAGTGATCCAGCTCGGCGAGTTGCGAGTGAGTCTTGACGATGAGCTCTCTTCGCGCGGCGTCCAGGTCGGTCCCGTCCTGTGCGTCCGAGGTCGGGGGCCTAGCTGGCTCAAAAGGTTCCGGAGCGGGTTGGCTGTTGCCGTCGAAACGAATGGCGCCGAGCGCCAGCAGCCGCTCGAGCGAAGAGGCGACGACAGTGGATGGGAGGCCCGTCGCCGCTTGGATGTCGGCATCGGTCGACGTTCCGTCGATGCGCGAGAAGACGAACGCCTCCTCCGGCCCAAGGTGCAAAGAGCGCAGGTCCAGTCCTACAACCGGCTGAGGCACACGTTTGGAGCTACCGGAGTCCACGGCTGCGGAGGTGGCGGCTAGGAGCCACAAGCAACTTGGATCAGTCTATCCCCTCGTCCTGTTGCCATCACCTGCAAACGCGCGCCCATCCAGAGCCACCGCTCCGGAGCCCGAGCGATCGCACGGGAAAGGATGTCGGCAACCTGCTGGGATCCGGAGCTGGCATCGGCGATGTCGGGGATGGGCACGACCTCGAGCAGAAACGGCGGCGCACGCGTTGCGTCCGAAGCGCGGGCGGGCGCACGGGGCACAAGGAAGCCGACCAGGACCGGCGCCCCCGTGCGCAGGGCGATTTGCATGGGTCCAATGGCCAGTTCGCTCGAGCAACCCATCAAGCGGACGCTGGTGCTCCGGACACGGCCACCCAGGTCCGGCAGGAAGCCGACAGGTCGCCCGGCCCTCAGGGCGTGGAGAACACGTCCAGCGGCCAGGGGGCTGCCCCGATGAATCACCTGTACGCCTCGTGCGGTCCGATGTGCGTCGACGACCTGGTTGAGCCTGGGATCATAGCTCTCCCGCACCAGGACAGCAGGCCGGTAGCCGAGCTCGGCAAGCGCTGCCGCAATCAACTCGAACGGCCCGAGGTGAGCGCTGATGAACACGACGCCCCGGCCGTGGGCAAGCGCGCGGTTCATCTTGCCGCGGCAGCGGGGGTCGACGTCGACCCATCGCAGGGCGCTCGTGTTCTTTCGTCGCAACAGCAGCGATAGTCCCAGACTCTCGCCGGCGAGTCGGAAGCTCTCTCGTGCGAGACGTGACGCGCACGCCTGTGGCAGCCCAATACTGACTTGGCGCGTCGCATGACGGCGCGCCGAGCCACATACTGCGTGCGCCAGGATGCCGAGGGCCTTGGCTACGGCGATCAAGAGGCCAGCCGGGAGCCGGTCAGCCACCGCCAACGCGCGGCGAATGATGCAATGAATGATGTCGTTCTTCAGGCGTTGGCGCCAAGTCCAGGTGCCACCGCAGCGGAGGTCCTGCGAGAGACTGATGCGCGGCGAAGCTTCTCGTGCGCATCCGCTCAGTCGCCGGTTCCAGCCGTGCCTCACCGCCGCCGTCCCCGATTCTTGACGGCGTTCTGTATCACGGCATCCTGGATCTTCATGGCCTGCTCGAAGGCGTCGAGGGCACGTCGGCGCGCCGCCTCTGCTTCGGCCATGTCGCCTTTCGACTTGAGGGCGGCGCTCTGCCGTTCGTTCACCAGACCGAGCATTTCGAACAGATGCCCTCGAAAGTAGGTGGGCTCTTTCGCGCTGGCAAGGCCGAGCTCGACGTGGCGGGCCGCGCTTTCGAAGTCGCCGAGCCGACTCCTGATATCCGCGAGGCGGGCCTGAGTGTCGGCCAGCACTTCGTCCACCTCTGCATACACCCCGGCGTGCGCCGGCCTTGGGCCGGCCACCAAGCGGTCCAGCTCTCTTGCAGCCTCCGACAGGTTCCCTTCTGTTTCATGGGCGTCGGCCACGTGATGGGCAGCACGTGCTCTGGATAGGTACGCCACCAGTCCTGGGTCCACCAGCGCGCCCGAGTCCTGGCAGGAGCAGACTCCGGAACGCGAGCCCCGATCGCGAGAGCAAGCGAACAGCAGCGACGCGGCGATGAGCAGCAGCGCCAGTGCAGCGCCATGTCGCGGCATCCGGCTCCGAGTCACCGGATCCCCCACGCTGTGAAACGATTGGCCCTAAGCTCGCGGCTTCGGACCGCAACGATGAGGTCAACCCGCTCGGAGGCCTTGCCCACAGCGAACTTCTCCTGAAACAACGGCGCAGTGGAGTGGGACGAAACCATCGCTTGCTGCACATCCGGATGGGTAGCGAGCGCGGGTCGATCTGCCGGGTACAGTGACAGGATGAGCGCCGCAGCCGCCGCGGCCGCCACGCCAGCGGCTCCAAACGCCGCGTAGATGACGTTCGTTCGCCGAGCCGCAGGCAGCCCAGCCATGCTCGCGGCGCGCTCCAAGACGCCTTCGAGGTCATAGTCCACTCTACCAGCGGCAGACGCTAGCGAGACTGCCAGATCCGCATCGCGGGTCGTCGGTCCACCGTCGAGTGCCCGGCGCAGCCGCCTGCCTTCGGCCTGCTCCACGTCGGTCGCCGGAGCCAGGGGATCCTCGAAAGCGAACGAAAGCAAGCGCTCTTGTGCAGCGGGCGACAGCTCCGGAGGATTGCATGCTAGGGACAGAAGCTCGGCGAGGGCCTGGTCTTGGGCATGCTCGGCACGGGCGTCACCGTCCCAGACATCGGGATCGGGTCGGTCGGAGTCGGCCGGCGTGTAGTCTCTGGGGTTCATGCTGCTGCCCGCTCGGCGCTCATGGCCTTGCGCACTGCCGCCATGGCTCGATGCAGTACGACGTCGAATGTCGCGACGGTGACGCCGATCGTGTTGGCGGCTTCTTCCCGACTTCGTTCCTGCAAGACGCGCAAACGGATCGCTTCCGCATAGCGCGGGTGGATCCGGCCGAGCAGTCTTTCCACGCGATCACGGGCGCGTGATAGGTCTTGCTGCTCGAGCAGCTTTGCTTCCTCGTCTTGCTGCTCGCCTGCGTCGATTTCGCGCTCCAGGTCCGCCGGTTCGAACAGGGTCTCCCTGCGGCGCGCGCGCAGTTGGTCGAGGGCGACGCGGAGCGCCACGACTCGCAGCCACGGATAGACGCCGACGGACTGCCAGCTGAACTGACCGAAGTGCTCGACCACCTTCACGTAGGTCACGCCGAGCGCCTCCTCTGCGAGTGCGACGCTGCCGAGCCGAGGCAGCAGCACGCTACGGAAGAGGCGCGGGCCGTACTGGCGGAGCAGGTCCCCGAGCGCCTGGCGGTCTCCGGCCCGGGCGCGCTCGCACAGCTCGCGCTCCGACTGCGCCTGTTCGGTTTCGGGCGCCGGCACGAGCCAGAGTCTACACGGATGCGAGCGCTGGGGGGTCGACCGACTTGTCCGCAGTCGTGCCGCGCAGGCCGCAACGGGCACCGTCCGCAGGGCCACCGCAGTCATGATCGGATAACGTTCTGCTCGGCCCCGAGCTTACGGACGGGCCACGGGTCGGCTCGCGGTCCCGTTCGACGGCGCTTGCGCTAGCCGCGTCGTGGACGGATCCTTCCGCGACCATGCCATCGGGTTCGCGCGTGTGCCCCCACTGCCACGCTCTCAATGCCGCGGATGACCGGCGCTGCTACCGGTGTGGGAGGCGCATGCCCGGCCAGATGGTCATGGCGCTGACTGGGCTGGCTCGAACCGCCCTCGGCGCAGTCCACCCTGTCACGACATTCTTCGTCGGGTGGTGCTGCGCTCTGTTCGTCGTCCGCGTTCTGGTCACCGGTTCGTGGCGAGGGCTCGGGGCCGTCGGGCCCATGCAGGATTTCTGGCGATGGGGAGGACTTGGCGGCGGATGGGGCGCACTGGGGAGCGGGCCTGTCGGCCAGTGGGAGCCCTGGCGCTATCTGTCAGCGATGTTCCTGCACCTCGGCGTGATCCATCTGCTGCTCAACATGACGGCCCTCTGGCAGTTTGGACGCGCTCTGGAGAGCGAAATCCGCCCCGGACGGTTTGCCGTCACCTTTCTCGGCAGCGGGGCCATAGGGTTCGTCGTCAGCGACCTCTGGACCATACTGCGCGGTGCAGACGTCCCCACCGCCGGCGCCAGCGGTGGACTCTTCGGCATCGCGGCCGCGGTGGTCGGATACCAGTATGCTCGGCGCGACCCGAGATACAAGGCCCTCGCGCTGCAGCTGTTGGTGTTCGCCCTCGTGTTTGCCTTCGTCCTCAACGTCAACAGCGCGGCCCACATCGGTGGCGCCCTTGCAGGTGCACCGCTCGGATATTGGTTGTACAGGGAGAAGCAACCGCACCGCCACGACCGCTGGTTCGCCTGGGCAGGAGGCTTGCTGGTCTTGTTCAGCATTCTGTCCGTCGCTCTGTCCCAGATCTCGCTCCCGAACCCGTAGAAAGGGCTCTGCCCGGGTCGGGGAGCCGGCTCGTCCAGGCAACCACGAGCAGCACGAGCGTATGGTGCTGCCCGAAGTTGGGGTATTCTCCGGCCTCGTCATGCCGGTGCTCAGCCCGCTCGCACGCGAACTCGTGTTCAAAATCGTGTACTACGGGCCTGGCCTCGGGGGGAAGACGTCGACGCTGCGGCACATTCACAGCACGACCGACCCTCAGTATCGCGGCAAAATGGTGAGCCTGGCCACTCCGGTGGACCGAACGCTCTACTTCGACTTCCTGCCCATCAGGGTGCCGGTTCGACAACGCATGGGCGTGCGGCTCCAGCTCTTCACGGTCCCGGGCCAAGTCTACTACAACGCCACCCGCAAGCTCGTGCTGACCGGTGCGGACGGCATCGTATTCGTTGCTGACTCGCAGCGCGCACGCGCGGAAGCCAATCTCGAAAGCATACAGAACCTCCAGGACAACCTGGCGCAACATGGGCGTGCGCTGGGTGAGGTGCCGCACGTCATCCAGTACAACAAGCGAGATCTACGCGAGCTCGTGAGTATGGATGAGCTCGAGCGGACGCTGAACCTCTACGGAGTACCCTCGTTTGCCACCGTGGCTACTCGCGGGGATGGTGTGTACGAGTCGCTGGAGGCCGTGACTCGTGCGGTACTCGAGGAATTTGCCCGTCGCACGCCGGAGCAGAGCTCGACCGAAGAGCGGCGATTCGAGATCCCGGAAGGCGGGCTGGCGGAGGCCCTTCGGCATGCAGAGCAGGACACGCGCGGGCATCCCATGGCTTCGGAGGCTCACCTGGCGGAGGAGCCGAACTGGCAGGCTTCTCGAATCACGCTTCCCGGAGGCCTGCGGCCCACCGCCACTACGCGGGATCCCGGCATGGCGTTGGCGCCGCCGGTGCCCGACGGAGCGCCCGCCTCTGTCCAGGCGCAGCTCGTGAGCGAAGCGCCGCCTGCGCCGGACGCAGGGAGCAGCGAAACGGAATCGGAGGCGGCCAAGGCCGACGATGAGGCTTCCGCCGTTGTGGCCGGGGTGCGAGACGCGGAGCGACCCACCGCGAGCCCGGTGTCCGGTGCTGGCGAGAACCAGACCACCGGCGCCGAGACGGCTCAGGGCTCCAGCGAGGAGTTCGACCTGGGTGAGAGCTTGGCTTCTGCCCCGCAGGGTCAACCTCGGACCGAATCGTGGGGTGACTCGTGGCGGTCGACCAGCGTTCCGCCCGACGCGCACGAATGGCAGACCGGCGTTTCGGAATCCGCTGCGTTCAGCTTCGCGGAGCTCTGGCCCCTGGAACAAAGGGAAACCGTGCAGCTACTCGAGGTGGCTCTGGCCCAAGGTGACAACGAGGGGGTGCTGCGGCTGGCCGAGCAAGCGGCCGTCAGGGCGCTGACCGTGGTTGCGGACCTGCTCGAGGCGCCGTTGGACACGCCGCAGGAGGCGACGACTGCCGTTTGGTCGCTGGGTATCGACGGGCGGCGCTATCTGGAATTTCGTTCCTTGATGCTAGCCAGTCGGCTGACGGACAGGAAGCCCACACACGCGGATGCGTTGCGCGCCTACGTGTTCGTACTCGACCTTCAGTGCGCCGTGAATCGGTTGACGTGACGGCATCTGGCGACCCGCTCGCGTGAAGCGCGCTGCTACTCGACGGCGCTGCCGGTCGTGCTGCCCTTGACCGAGATCGTGTTGTCTGTCTGAGTCACGGTGCCGACCCAGGTGCCCGCAATGCCGCGCGGCCGTGCCTCGTCGTCGAAATCCACCGTGTTGGTCGCACTGAACTCGAGCTGCGCGAAATGAGAGGTAGCGGCGGAATTGTTGCGCACGCGCGTCCAGAGCCGGTCCATCGCGGCTTGGCACAGACCTTCCGCGCAAGACTCGTCGCAGCCAGCCGCTTTGAACGTTTTGTCCGAGCTGAGGTATGCGGCGGCTTTCGGGCAGTCGAGTTCTTCGGCGAGGGCCAGTGCCGGCGTGAGCCCCGGCGACTGCTGTGCCAGCATCTGCGCCGCCAACTCGGCTAGAAACTGTGAGGGTAGCCAGTACAACAGCGAGCCGAACAGCAGTGCATCGCCCGGATCGGCGGTGAGCGAGGCCGCCTGCGTCCGAGCGAAGCCTGCCACGCTCGGATCGAGGCCGGCCACCGAAACGAGCGACAGCTCAGCCGGATCCTCGTTCGGGTCACCAACCGTGAGAACCGCGCTGAAGAGCTTCTGGCTGGCAGTGGCTTCGGCCGCCGCCGTGAGCCACGTTCGCGTCTTGTCGCTCAACGGGTCGCCCACGAGGCCTAGCGCTGTGCTCAGGGTCGAATCCCAGCCTCCTTTGGCACGAGCTTCGGAGAGGGCCAGGCCGAGCTCGGGTGCCACAGCCTCCTGCAGCGCATCGATGAATGCCTCGATGTCGCTTCGTGCCGAGTCCCGCAGGGCGAGAACGCCCGGTTCAACGGCCACGTTCATTGCATCGACCCAAGCTCTGAAGC
>JAFGIS010000458.1 GCA_016929495.1 Polyangiaceae bacterium
AGATTCGAACTTGCGACTTTCGGTTCCGTAGACCGACGCTCTATCCAGCTGAGCTACGGGCGCAGCAGAGGCGGAGTCATAGCACGCTCGACCATTCGTCGACGGTCAAAACTGGCGGACCGGTGGCTGCGCCTACCGGTCGGCCTACATCCATGTGTGCCGTAAGGCTTGCGACCTACCTGACCCTACTGTGACACGAACGTCAGGGTGCGTAGCGAATCAGTCCCGCTGGCCCTTTCAAGATCAGCAGGAATCTCGCTGATCGCCCCAGCTGGCACGCGTACTGCATAGCTAGGGAACCAACTGCCGCTGCTCAGCGAAGTCAGCGGCCTTAGACGGTGGCTTCGGGCGCCGGAACAGTCTTCGCTTCGCTCATCCCTGCGATGAGCTTCAGTCCCCTCCCAAGCGCTTTCTTGAGCTTATTCGCTTCGACTTCGTCCGCTTGCTTCGCTTGGTGCGCTTGGCTTCTGAGCTTAAGGGCTCGCGCCTTCCTTGCCTGACTTAGACACCTCCCCCTGCACGACGCCCCCGGTGTGGCGTCCTATCCGGC
The DNA here is from genome assembly GCA_016929495.1 of Polyangiaceae bacterium. Taxonomy (GTDB): domain Bacteria; phylum Myxococcota_A; class Polyangia; order Polyangiales; family Polyangiaceae; genus JAFGIS01. Next base: position 551 of record JAFGIS010000458.1, read on the forward strand.
GACCCGACGGGGCAGATCCCCCGCCGGGTCGTAGCGTATCTAGGCCCCCGGGTGGGCGCTTCAGGCGCTGACCGCGCGTTCTCGGCGCCGTCCCAGCCCATGCCCCGCGGCGCGCGCATGCTACCACCCGGGAGTGCGCTCTCGAACGTCCGCGGACCTGTTGCGATTCGTCGCCTGTGCCCTGCTCGTCGTCGCGACGGGTTGCTCGGCGCCCAGCGCGTCGCCGCGTGCTGTCTCGTCCCCGGTGAGCCCTCGGCCGATGAGCTCCGAGCCGCCGGGGTCGCCTGAGCGTCAGGCTGAGTCCGAGTCGCTCACGGCGGTCGAGCCCGCCGGTGGCCAGGGCTGGCTGGGAGCCGAGTTGGCCGAGCCGCCTCCGGGCCAACCGGGCGCGCTCGTGAAGGCCGTTGTGCCGCGGTCCCCGGCCGCACGGGCTCGGCTCAGGAGCGGCGATCTCATCGTGAGCGCGGACGGGACCACGGTTTCCTCGGTGGAGGGGTTCATCCACTGGATACGCGAGCGGTCGGCTGGCGCACGGATCCGGCTCGGGGTGGCGCGCCAGAACGCGCTGCGGCTCATGGCGGTCGAATTGAGCGGCGTGCCGAGCGATGACGATCTGATGCGCATGCGCTTCGTGGGACTACAGGCCCCTCGGTTCGAACAGCTTTCCGCGGTGCAAGGGTCGTTGCCCGCGTCGGTGTCGGAGCTTCGCGGGCACGTCGTCGTCATCGAGTTCTGGGCGTCCTGGTGCGCATCATGCCAGGCGCTCGTATCGGTGCTCAACGCGTGGCAGAGCCGCTTCGGCGAGCGCGGGCTGTACGTCATCGGGATCACCCTGCAGCCAGCCGACGAATCACGCCTCGCCGCTGGCCACCTGGGCATCGAGTACACCGTCGCTTCGGATGAATCCCTGGCCACGGCGAAATCCTACCGGGGAGGAGCCGTGCCGACGCTGTTCGTCATCGACCGCAACGGCATGGTGCGCGATGTCATGGTCGGCTACTCGACGTCTCGGCTCGCCGAGCTCCAGGCGCTCATTGCGCGTTTGGCTGGCAGCGGATAGCTTCGCCTCCGAGCTCTGCGCCGGACGTCCGCCGAGCGCGCACTGGTTCACCGCTCGAACGCGTAGGCGACTCCAAGGGTGGCGTAGCCCTGCAGCAGACCGTGCCGAAGCACCGCGTCGCCTGCCACCACGAGCTCTGCGGAGAGGCTGCGCGGCGACAGGTCGAGACCGGTTCGGAGTGTGACTCCGACGTCTCGGCGCATCCAGGCCACCATGCCTGCGGCCAATCCGAACCCGAGCCGCGGACGCCATGCGCTTCCGTTCTGCCTGAGCCCGCTGGTCCAGGCATGATCTGCGAACAGACTGAGCTCCGGACCCGCGTACGCCGTCCACCATGCTCGGGAGGTCGTGGCAGCTAGCCACGCTCGGGCCGCGCGGCTTTGAAGATGGGCCTCTCCCTCTCCTTGGTGGCCCGCCGACTCCTCGACTTCGGACAGGGCAGAGATCACGCTGAGGCCCACCTGGAGCAGCGAGCTCGGCTCGGCCTGTGCCGCAAGCTCCAGAGCGAGGCCTCGTTCCGGAGTCGACCAACCCGCGCCGGGCCCGAGCCACAGGACTCGGCGCTGCTTGGTCCTGGGCGCTGCAGCCGGTTGTGCGCCATCGGGCGCTGGGACCGCCGACGGTCGAGAGGGTGCCGCCGCCTGCGGCTCGGGGTTGCGGGTTGTCCTGGGCTGTTCTTCCGAGACAGATGCTTCGGTTGTCGGAGCTTCCGCGGGCTCGCCCGAGCTCAGGCTTCTGAAGTACCGATCCAACACGAGCGCGATGACCTGCGCCATTTCCCGGCACGATTGCCCTTGGAGCGGCAGGTCGCGCTCGAGCCGCACGCTCCCCTCCGGGTCCTGCAGCTCAAGCCTCACGACGTCGGGCTTCCCGCTCGAGGGCGAGTGCACCGATGTGTAGTGGGCGCGCCAGGTCTTGCCAGCCGGTACCTCAAGCTGGCCGATGCGATCGGCAACGGCTCGCTGGGTCTGCACGAGGTCTGGACACAGAGCGTCCGCTGACCCGCTTTCGATGACGAGTCCGGTGGACACGTTGGCAAGGAGCAACCAGAGCGGTGGCATCGAGTCTCAGCGCGGAGCGGCCAGCCGCCTCGCGCCGACTCCCATACCACGAACGCCCGGCTGCCCGTGAGCCTGCCGGCCTGTGGTCCCGTGCGAGTCCGTCCTGGTTGCTTCTCCCGGGCACCTCGGCTTCAGAGTGCGCTATTGCTGCCTCGGCCAGGTGTGGGTCCAGGTGGCTCCGTGGTCGTCGGTGCGGTAGGCGCCCTCGGTGCCGAACAGATAGAGTGTGTCAGGGAAGACAGGGTTGAAGCTTACACCGTACCAGCCGTCCACGACCGAGCTCCCAGCGCCGTCAGGCAGTCCCGGCGCATGGGCGTTGTCCCAGTTCAACGTGCCGCCGGTGCTGACCCATACCCCATACTTCAGGGGGCCCTCGAAGGTGGCCCAGAGCTCGTAGCTCGATTCGTACGGTCGCAACGCGATTTTGGTGACGGGATAGCGCGGCATCCCCACCGGACCGATGCGCCCCCAAGTGCGTTCGGTCGTGCCATTGCTCGTCACGTACAGGTTGCCGTTGATGGTTCCGACGATGAAGCGATCGGGATCGAAGTCGTACATCGTGATCGTGCTCACCAGATCCGTAGCGCCCGAAGGGAGCCCGATCAGGGCGTCTGCGACATATCTTTCGTAATAGGTGCTCCCGCCGTCGTTGCTGGCGTCAATGTGTGAGCCGGCGCCGTCGGGCGCCACGACGTACGCGTACAGATGGTCGGTGGCAACGGGAACGTATGACAAGCTCCAGACGTCCAGTACGCTGCTCTCCCAGTGCTCGAGCCAGGTTTGGCCCTGTGTCTGGGTCTCCCAGATCTTGCGTACGGACGGTAGCCCCACGAACGAGACGTAGGCGCGAAGCGAGTCGTTGTACAGCGGCACAATCGTCGATACCGGCAGATCGGGCAGAGGAGCCGACGTCGCGGGGTCGTCCGTACGCACCCAACTCGCGCCGTCACATTCCCCGTAGAAAACGTCGCCATCGGTGCATCCAACCCAGCATCCCTGCTCGGCGTTGGCGGCCACGACCGTGATGGCACTGTCTTCGGAGCACGGCTCCCAGGCCGCGACCGGCGGCGGAATTGGCGGTGTGCCGCCGGTATCGCTGCCGCCGGTACTGCTGCCGCCGGTACTGCTGGCGCCGGTACTGCTGCCGCCGGTACTGCTGGCGCCGGTACTGCTGCCGCCGGTACTGCCGCCGCCGGTATCGCTGCCGCCGCTGTCCTCGAAGCCGCCGCGTCCGGCAGTTCCCGTGGCACCGCCATATCCGGCTGCGCCAGCGACGCCGCCGCCACCGTCGCCTGCCACACCCCCGCCTGCGGTGTCACCGCCCTGGCTCGTGTCCTGGCCGCCAGAAGATGTTGCGGGAGCTGCGCCAGTGCCTGCGGGACCAACCCCCGGCGTGCCGGCCGTGGACGCTGCTGCGCCCGCGCCGCCCTGAGGTTCGATCGCTCCGGCATCGGAGCCAGCAGTGCTGCCTGTTCGCCCACCGGCATCAACGACAGAGCCGCCCGAGGCCGCCCCGTCATCCGACTGCCCAGCAGCGCCGCTCGTATTCGCGAAGGCGCCCGAGCTGCCCAAGCTCGTCGTACGCCCACCGGGTCCCGTCGGCTCGGATCCGCCGGCGCCGCCGTTCGATGTCCCAGCGACCGAAGTCTCTTGCCGAGCCCCGCCTGTCTGGCTGGGAACATCCCAGTCTCCGATGGGGATCCGGCCACATCCGATGATGGCGCAAGCGCCCAGCGCGATAGCGAGGGACCTCACGGCGATAGCTCCTTCAGCCTCTGCTCTACTTCGCTCTGATGGCTTCGATGGTTTCGAGCGAGGTAGCGTCTATACTCCGCCGCTGCCTCGGACGGCCTTCTCAGCTCCTCGAGACAACGCGCTCGCCGATAGCTCGCCTCGGCCCCCGCAGGGGTCGGGCTGCCCGCGATCGCGGCGTACTCTCGCTCGGCGTGCGCGGCATCACCCTGGGAGCGGTAGAGCTTTCCCCTGAGCAGCCGGAGCTCCAGAGCGCGTTCAGCGCCCACACGCGAACCGAGCAGCCGCTGACTCTCCGTGAGCACCTCGTCACGCCGCCCGAGCCGCAGCAGAACGTCGAGCCTGGCCAGCTCCGCCTCGGACGCGAGTGCCCCTGCGGGGAATCTGCGCCTGTGTTCCGTCAGGGCGCCCAGCGCGCCCGGTAGATCGCCGAGCACGTCTGCGCGCAGCCGTCCGAGCTCACACAGTGCCGCTTCGGCACCGAGCGAGCTGCCGTTCGATTGTCGCTGGAAGCAACGCTCGGCCTGTCTGGGCTCGCCTCTTCTTGCAGGCTCGAGGCAGTCCTTGCCGCTGTCATCAGGCCCGCGCGAGCGCTCGCGCATTGCCTCGGTGGTCGGGGCGGACGCAGCTTGATCCGCTGCAGGAGCCGGAGTGTCAGCAGCCGGAGCGTCTTGCCGCTGCTCATGCCAGCGCTGGCCCGCGCCGACCTGGGCCAGCGCCTGCTCGCCGCGCCAGACCGCCACTCTGCCGTGGCTGACGACCAACGTCACCGCAGCTCGGTCGAGCTCTACCGCGAAACGAGTGCCCACCACGACGAAGCGATAGCCGCCTGCCTCGACCTCGATGGTGCGTTCGGGTGGCTGGTGTTCGACCGAAAGCTCGATGCGTCCGCGGTCGAGCGCTATCTGGGTGGCAAGGGGCGAGCGTGCCGCGCGCGCGCCGCTACGCTGCGAGAGCTGGACCCGAACCCCATCCGGAAGCTCGTACTGGCCTGTTTCGAGCGCAGCCGCCGAAGGGCCGAGCGCCACCCGTTTTGGCGCCGGGCTGGTTGCCTCAGTCTTGTCGATGCGAGCGACTTGCCCGCTGCTCGAGTCCCCGGGTTCGAGGATCCAGCGTCCGCCGTGCACGAGGCCAATTGCGAGGCATGCCATCGCGGCGAGCACGACACCCACCACCGCGCGCCGGAAGACCACTGCATTCGCCGGTTGGCGATCGGCCATGCTCTGGTACAGGGCGCGCCACGCACGCGGCTCGTCAAGGCTCGCCTCCCAGTCCAGCTGAGCCCGTTGGAGCAGTCTCCCGAGCTCTCCAGGGTCGGCGACCAGTCGAGGCGGCTCGGGCACGAAATCGTCCACGCTAGCGTCGAACTCGTGCTTGCGTTCGGGTTGCGCGCTCATGAGTCATCACCTCCCGAAGCTCGTTTCGGCACCGGCGAACCCTCGCCGACGATCGCACAGAAGGCACGGCGAGCGTAGTGAAGACGCCGCCACACGGTGTTCTCTGGGCAGCCTGCGATCTGAGCGATCTGTTTGCCGGACAGGCCTTCCAGCTCGTAGAGCACGAACACGAGCCGTTCGTGCTGCTTGAGCGCGTCGAGCCCGCGTTGCACGAGCCGGAGGGCCTCCTGCTCGGTCAGATCCAGCCCCGTGATCACGACCGGCGGAGGTTCTGACCTGACCCGGCGAAGCACGTTGCGCGACACCCAGGCACGTCGGCGCGCCGCGCGCGCCTCGGTCACGCATAGCCGGTAGAGCCAGGTCTTGAGCTCTGCATCGCCGCGGAAGCCCGGAAGATATCGAAACGCCCGGAGAAAGACCTCCTGACACGCATCCTCGAGCTCGCTTGGGCCGAGTCCCAATCTGAGCAGGAAAGCTGCCATGGTGCGGTAGTAGCGCGCGTGCAGCGTCCTCCATGCGGCCCGCTCCCCGGACACGCAGCGACGCACCAATGTGTCATCGAGCGCCCCAAGATCCTCGAGCATGGGCTGTGAGACTCGCACTGTGGACTTGGAGTGCCAGATCCTCGTCGACCTTCACGACTTCGTTTTGCGCCAGGGGCTTCTTTCGAGTTGTCATGTCGGTCGGCCGGTCGGTATTGGCCCGCTGGTTCAGTGGGGGAAACAGGGGGAGCGCCGGTCGCGCGGCGCTCCCCTGTCGCTGTCAGGTCCGGTTCAGTTCGGCTCGCACGGGAACGCTGCGAGCGAGCCAACGTAGTGCTGCGCGATCATGAGCGCATCGACGATGTCGGCTTTGCCGTCGCAGTTGACGTCGGACGCATCGGGGAAGAAGCGGTGCACGGGTGTGCCGACATAGCGACTGCGTCCTGCCGGGTCACTCATCGGTCGAAGAGCGTCGTCGCCGCCCCGTTGGCCCCGAAGAAAAGACAACCAGACGGCGAAGTCGTCCGTACTTCTTGATACGGCATCAAGGGCAGCGATCCCGGCTTCAGCGGGTCAGAGGAGCCAGACGTCATGAGATCCCATCTATCCACGAGTATTCATCTGTGCCTATTCGCCGTCCTGACCGCATGCGGCCAGGGCCCGGGAGAGGCAGAGGAAGACCCAGCAACGGGCCAGCAAGCCGTCAGCAACGGCAACCGGGCGCAGGCCGCTGGGCGGGCAACTGCCGCGGAGCTGTCACGGATCAGGGATTATCTCGACCGTCAGTACAAGGCAGAGGACGTGCGTCATTCGTTCCAGACCAAGCACGGCCAATCCATCGATTGTGTGGACTTCTTTCGCCACCCCGGCGCAAGGAGACTGGCCGAGCGTGGCGCTCCCTTGACCGCGATCCCCACCCCACCACCGCCTCCGCCAAACCTGCCTCCGCTCACCAAACCGATCGGAGATCCTTCGGATGATTCGTTCAATGGGCTGCCCGATTCGCAAGGGCGTGCGCGATCGTGTCCTGAGCGGACCGTTCCCGTCGTACGCTTGGAGCCAGACACCATCGTCCGTGACGGGGGCTTGGATCGGTTCTTGGCTCGTCGGTTCAAGAAACCCCGGCCACCCACGCCGGATTGGGGGAACAACAATGGCCATGCCCATGCCGGGGCCATCTACGTCGACAGTGGCTCGAACATTACCTCGGGAGTGACCACGCTGAACATTCTCAAGCCGGAATTCTGGCCAGGGGTGCTCCCAGAGAACTTCAGTCTTTCTCAAACGTGGATGGGCGAGCTCACGGGAACGCAGACCGTGGAAGTCGGATGGATCGTCTCCGAGTACGTCAATGGCGCTGGCCATACCGATCCGTATCTCTTCATATACGCGACCAACGACGGCTATCAGACCACCGGCTGCTTCAACAACGTGCCGCGGGAAGCCGCATGCTTACCATGGGTTGCCCAGCCCGGGGCCGTGTACGCCCCGGGGGCGAAGCTGACCCCTGGAGCGCAAAACGAGTTGACGATCATGACTGCATATCGCTCTCCCTCTGACTCGCCCGGGTACTTCGGCCCCCCGGCGTGGTGGATATACGTACAGGGCGCCTCCGGTGGGTCGTACATCGGCTACTATCCCGCTTCGGACTTCTCGGGACAACAGATGGCAACCCGAGCGCAGCAGTTCAACGTTGGGGCAGAGGTCGCCGATACCACGAACACCTGGGTCATCCCCATGGGCAATGGGGCATCCGCCACAGCGGGGCTCGGGCACACCGGCTATCACCGCAACTACCGGGGTTGCACCGGCGGCTACGCAGGCGGCTACACCTGGTGTACGTCCGGGGGGACGTTCCCCACCCCGACGAATTTCGGCGCCCCGGAGAGCACCGAGTTCGGCTACAACGTCTCGAACACGGGCGGCGGCTCGGGCTGGGGCCCGTACTTCTTCTACGGCAACACCCCCGCGGTCTTCTGGGACCAGAACTACGGCTACCAGTGGTCACCCATCGGCGATTGGCTTGGCGGAAGCTACAAGGGCGAGTGCGGCCTGGGTCAACCGATTACGGGCCTGTCCAAGTACACCTCTGGTCAGCACCAGGGCCACGCCATTCTGTGCGGCAGCAAGACCATCAGCAACGTAACGGGCAGCAGCTGCTATGTCCGCGATTTCTCTTCCGGGGATAGCCGCGCTCCGAACACGGGAACCGGGGATTGGGATCGCAACTACTTCAAGGGCGAATGCGCATCGAACGAATTCGTGCAGGGCATTGGACAGACCACCTCCGGAAAGGTCTACGCCATTCTCTGTTGCCCGGGGACGGTCGCGCACCAGTCGTGCGGGGCTCAAACCTTCTACTCCAGGGACTCCAGTGGATATAGCGGCAACGACTGGGATCCCCAGTTCTTCAAGGGTCAATGTCCCGCCGGCAAGTACGTGAGCGGGGTGAGCTCGGTGGCACGCCGCAGGTACGGCGTGGTCGGTGCGCCGCACGCCATCCTCTGCTGCACGCAGTGATAGAAATGACCGGATCGAAAGTGCTCTTCCGGAGTGGCTCGAAATCGTTCAGTCCAGGCTGACGCTCGGCTGCCTCGTGAGCGATGCCGCCCGAGGTAGACGCACTGCACGGGGTGCGCCCCAAGGCCGTCTGCCGCCCGTCCGCCCGTCTGATCGCTGCCTGGAACCGACGTGGCGCCAGGGAGCCGGTGTGGCGCACGCGGGGTCGGGCAACCGGCGCCTGCGCGTGGGGGCTGGCAGCCGTTGCAGTCTTCTCGGGCCGGCCAGGATCCTCGCCTGCATCGCCTCGATGAGACGGCGCGGGTACGGGGCGCGGCGGCGAGCTACGGCTGCGGGCCGGGGATGTGTAGGAGATCGATGGGGCCGGCTCTGGACCACTCCGAGGCGAGCAGGGGGGTGCGCGGCGGCACGGCGGCACTGCCGAGCGCTGTCAAAAAGAAGTACCGCTGGTCGGGAACGAATGCCGGCGCGTGGCGGGGTATCGACCAGTTTCGGAACCACGGGGCCGAGGAGCAGGGGTCGGTCCAGCGCGTTTGGTTGCGGCGGGCACGGCGGGCGTGACGACGCGCGTTGTTCAACACATAACGAAGCGTGTCACGGGCGTCGCGCGACCCCGTTATGACCCTGGAGCAATAACGGTCCCGGAAGACGGTTCCGGAGCGGCGGAAGGTTCGATTGATCGAACGAGCCAGACGGATGGCGAGACCCTGGACGCCTCGAGTCAGAGACTGAGTGCTCGGTGACTCGACGAGTAGATGAAAATGCGTCGTTTGCACCGAGTACTCGACGAGCCGGAAGTCGGGGCGCTCGTTGCCGCTGCAAAGAGCCCGGTGGATGGCACGGAACGTCTTGCAGCCACGCAGTGTGCGCAGGCCGGGGAGAATGCGCAGGGTGACGTGTAGAGCGGTCCAGCGGTCGAAGGAGGGCCGCGGGGTGTGCGGGGCGCCCGCGCCGGGTTTGGGCGGTCGGCCGCGACGAGGAGGCGAAGCTACGAGCACGACGAGGAACTATTTATGGCATATATCTTTGACCGGGTCAACGAGGCCGTGCGGCCGCCTTGTCGCAGGCGGGCGGAGCAGCCGTCGCGCGTACGGCGGAGCCGTGACGACACTGAGCGACGGAGCCGCCACGGCACTGGGCGACGGAGCCACTACGACGCAGGGCGACGGACCCGCGACGACGACGGGCGACGCAGCCGCGGCCGCAGGGCGACGGACCCGCGACGACGACGGGCGACGCAGCCGCGGCCGCAGGCGGACGGAGCTGTTACGACGACGGGCGACAGAGCCGTGGTCGCGCGGGCGGCGGCGCCGTGACGTCAGCGCCGTGACGCCACTGGGCGGCGGCGCCGTTGAGATACTGGACGTCAGCGCCGTGACGCCACTGGGCGGCGGCGCCGCGACGACGCGCGGCCGGCGGCGCCATGATGCCACTGGGCGAAGCAGCCGCTGCGCCACTGGGCGACGGAGCCGTGGTCGCGCGGGCGGCGGCGCCGTGGCGCCACTGGGCGAAGCAGCCACGGTCGCGGGGGAACGGCGCCAGCTCTCGTCGGTTGCCCCAGCGGGGTGCGGCTCGGCT
>JAFGIS010000459.1 GCA_016929495.1 Polyangiaceae bacterium
CTCACCGCCCCGGTCGAGCGCCACCTCGATGAGCTTGCCGCACGCGGACTCCAACGTCGCAGCGTCGCGCACGATACCCTGGATCTCCCCATCCTTGAGCTTTCCCGAAAGCCCGTCGGAACAGAGAAGGAACCGATCGTGTCGATGGAGCGCCAGGCGGTTCAGCACGACGACCACGTCGGGCTTGAGTCCCATGGCCTGCAAAATGAGGTTCTTGTGCTCGAACGTGTCAGCCTGCTCTTGGGTGAGCGCTCCTGAGTCGAGGAGACTCTGCACGTAGCTTTGGTCACGGGTGAGTTGCACCAGGCGCTGGCCTCGGAGCACGTACGCTCGGGAGTCTCCGACCTCGGCGATGTAAGCGCAGCCAGCGTAGAACAGCACCGCCGTGAGGGTCGCGCCCATGCCGTCGCGGCCGGTCTGACGCGCGGTGTTCCACACCCGCTTGTTCGCCGCCCCGACGTTGGCTCGAAGCGCGCCCTCGACGCTGCTCGCGTTGGCTGTGCTCAGACCGAGCCGCAACGCGTCCAGGACGAGGGCGCTCGCTACTTCGCCCGCCGCCGCGCCACCCATTCCGTCGGAGACCGCAACCAGGATGCCTCGGTCTCTGACCTCGAAAGTAGCCGAAGACGTCATGGCGTGAATCGGTGCCGAAGCCGTGAGGTCCGAGACCACGAAGGCATCCTCGTTGTTCGTGCGCACCTTCCCGACGTCAGTCTGTCCGAAAACCGTCACGAATGCGGCCTGACCGGTCATGGAAACCTCTTCCGTAAGCCGTGTCAGGGTTGGTGGTGTTCCACCGAATACACGGGCTGGATGAACGCGCCAAGCGAGCACTGCAGAAGAGGAGAGACAAGATCCCCGAACAATGTCACAAGAGCTCGCGAACAGGGCTGGCGACGAACGCATGCTGCCACGAGGAATCGTGGCCGCCGAAAGGCTGACCATGCCCAATCTACTCTGGTACGTCGCTGTTGCCTGCATCGTGATGTGGCTATTCGGCTTCGCGCTCCACTTCACGTTGGGCGGACTCATCCACATGTTGCTCGTGGTTGGGGTCATTTCAGTCCTCTTTCGGATTATCCTCGGCCATCGGCTCGCTTGAGAGCCGTGAAGGAACGCTTCCCCGATGATTAGCGGAGCTCTTGCCGTGGGAGTATGGTGCACGCGCGGTGGAGCGACACTCAGGTATTTCCGGCGAGCCGGCTCGCAAAAGCAGACGCTTGGCCGCGGTCGGTCACCGCTGCGACGTCGATCAGCGTTCCGGCCACCACAGGTCCCGTACGAAGGCGAAGCGACCCTGCACAAGTGCCGGCATGCTCGCGGCGAGAACGCCCCAGAACAGGCCGCTCGGCTCACTCACGGTCCGAAGCGCACCTGCACCGTGTGCTCGCGTTGGTCGTTGATGAGCGTCAGGGCGTCCTGCGCCAAGGGCTTGCCGTCCAGGGTCACTCGAGGCGGGCCCGCGTGGTCCGACGCTTGTTCGAAGACGACATGATAGAACGTCTGGAAGTAGCGGTAGTGCAACTTGAACGTGGTCCACGAGGCTGGCACCCGGGGCCGGAAGCGCAGCGTGTCCACCTGCCGCTCGACCCCGAGGATGACTTCATGTAGCAGCCGATAATACCAGCCCGCCGAGCCGGTGTACCAGGTCCATCCCCCCGAGCCGGCGTGCGGGGGTTCGCCGTAGATATCCGCTGCGAGGACGTAGGGCTCGACCTTGTAGCGATCGACCGCCGCCGCGTCCAGCGCATGGCGGATAGGATTGAGCAGCGAGACCACCTTCGCCGCCTGCTCCGTGCGTCCAGCCAGCGCAAAGGCCAGGGCCGTCCACACCGCGCCGTGCGTGTACTGCCCCCCGTTCTCGCGCACGCCGGGCGGGTACCCCTTGACGTATCCCGGCTCGAGCGCGCTGCGATCGAACGGTGGCGTAAACAGCCGGACGATCTGGAGATCCTGGCACACGAGCTTGTCCCACACGCAGTCAAGCGCCAGCCGGCGGTGCTCCGAGTCGCCGACACCGGCGATAGTGGCCCAGCTCTGGGGCAAGGAGTCGATCCGACATTCCGCGTTGCCCGCCGAGCCCAGAGGCTCGCCATCGTCGAAGTAGGCGCGTCGGTACCACTGGCCGTCCCAAGCCTTCTGGTCGAGCTGGTTCGCCAGTTCCGAGGCGGTCGTGCGGCAGCGTTGGGCAAAAGCTCCGTCCCCGCGCCGCTCTGCCACGGCGGCAAACTGCGATAGCACCTGATGCAGGAAGAATCCCAACCAGACGCTCTCGCCCCGCCCCAGATGGCCCACCCGATTCATCCCGTCGTTCCAGTCCCCGCTGCCCATCAGGGGCAGGCCGTGCTCTCCGAACCGGAGGCTGTTTTGGATGGCTCGCGTGCAGTGCTCGTACAAGGTCCCGGTTCGGTCGGAGTGCCCGGGCACGTCGTAGTAGCTTTCCTCGCCCTCAGCCAGCGCCCGGCCGTCCAAGTAGGGGAGCTGCTCGTCGAGCACGCCCGTGTCGCCGGTGAAGCCCACGTACCGGCAGACGGCGTACGGCAGCCACAGGTAGTCGTCGGAGCACCGGGTACGAACGCCGCGCCCGCCGGGCGGGTGCCACCAGTGTTGCACGTCTCCTTCGACGAACTGCTGCTCGGCGCAGCGCAGCAGGTGCTGCCGGCAGAGCTCGGGCGCTTCGTGCAGCAGGGCCACACAGTCCTGGAGCTGATCCCGGAAGCCGTAGGCCCCACCGGACTGGTAGAAGCCGCTGCGCCCCCACATCCGAGCCGCTAGCACCTGGTACGGCAGCCAGCCGTTGAGCATCACGTTGAGGGCAGGATCGGGCGTCTCGGCAAAGAGCACGCCGAGTCTGTCATTCCAGAACCGCCAGACCTCCTGAAGTGCGACTCGTGCGGCCCCGACACCCCGGTGGCGCTCGATCAGTGCGAGGACCTCCTCGGCGTTGTTGCCCGCGCCGAGGATGAAGACGATCTCCTGCTCTGCCCCGGCGGCGAGCTCCAACTCTACTCCCATCGCGGCGCACGGGTCGAGCCCCGGGCCCAACCGCCCGCTCAGCTTCCGCAGGCGCAGCGCCGCGGGGCTGGATGGATCGCCATTGCGTCCCAAGAACTCGGTGCGATCGCCGCTGACGCTGCGTACGGGCTCGCTGCAGTCGAAAAAGGCCACGGCGCCCGAGAAGCCAGCGTCGTAGCAATTGCGGGCGAGAATCGCCCCCGTCAGAGGTTCGAGCTCGGTCACGACGTGCATGGCCTGCCGGGACCGCAGGTCACCGAGCACCAGGTCGAA
>JAFGIS010000460.1 GCA_016929495.1 Polyangiaceae bacterium
GAAGGGACTGGTGTCCCATCTGGCCTTCAAAGCCAGCAGCGGGCGGGTGATGCCGTCCGTGGCAGGTTCGATTCCTGCCCTTTCTGCACCATGGATTCGAAGTCACCGTCAGCGAAGTCCGAAGCGAAGCCCCGACTAACCGATCTCGTCGCAGCGAGCGGCTGCGCTGCCAAGCTAGGGCCCCGGGAGTTGCGTGTCCTGCTCGGCCAGCTGGTCGCGTGTGACGACGAGCGATTACTTGTCGGGGCCGAGACCCTCGATGACGCGGCCGTGATCCGCCTGGGTGACGACACCGCGATCTGTTTCACCACGGACTTCATCACTCCCGTGGTCGATGACCCGTTTGATTGGGGACGGATCGCAGCCGCGAACGCCATCTCGGATGTGTACGCCATGGGAGGCCAGCCGCTGGCCGCGCTGAACCTCGTGTGCTGGAATACTTGCCTCCCGGCGGAGATGCTCGCGCGGCTGCTCGCAGGCGGTGCCGAAGCCGCGCGGGCAGCCGGCTGCATGATTGTAGGGGGCCACTCGGTCCAGGGCAAGGAGCCGAAATACGGCATGGCGGTCATCGGCACGGTTCATCCAGATAGGGTTGTCCGCAACCGAGGGGCGAGGCCAGGCGACGCGCTCTTTCTCACGAAGCCATTGGGCGTTGGGGTGCTGTGCACGGCCTTCAAGGCGCAGCAGGCGAGCGAGGCCGAGTACCAGGCGGCGGTCCGAGCCATGACGATGCTCAACCGCGATGCCGCCGCGCTGGCGCTGAAGGCGTCGGTCAATGCCATGACAGACGTGACTGGATTTGGTCTCGCGGGCCATCTCGTAGAGATGCTGGGCGACGACCCCGGCCTCGGCGTCACGCTGCAAGCGGCGGCGCTTCCTCTGCTTCCTGGCTTCGCTCGTCACGCGGCGACGGGGCTCGTCCCCGGCGGCGGCGCGCGGAACCGCGATGCCTTCGCAGAACGGGTCACGTTCGATGCCAGTGTTGAAGAGGTGCCGCGTGAGCTTCTGTTCGATCCCCAGACCTCAGGTGGTCTCTTGCTGGCCATCGCACCGCAGTATGCCGAAGCCTTTGCCGGCGCTGCCGCAGCCCTCGATTTCGGCGCGGTCCGTATTGGCTCATTCGACCGCAGCGGCCGTGTGTGCGTCGCGGGGCCGCAAGCGTGAACCATGTCGCTCGTGGGTAACCCGCCGCAGGTTGGCAGCAAGCGGCTCATCATGTGCACGGCAGGACATGTGGATCATGGCAAGACCGCCCTGATCGAGGCCCTCACCGGCATCAATTGTGACACCCACCCCGAGGAACGGCGACGAGGAATAACCATCAACCCGGGATTTGCCTATCTCGATCTGCCAGCCGAGGAACGAACGGCAGGGACGCAGGTTCAAGACACAATCCGGCTGGGCATCGTCGATGTTCCAGGCCATCACCGGTTCATCGCCAACATGCTGGCCGGTGCCTGCGGCGTAGACCTCAGTCTGCTGGTGGTGGCTGCCGACGACGGTGTGATGCCCCAGACGCGCGAGCACCTGGCCATCCTGCGACTGCTCGGGATGCAGCACGGGATCGTCGCGCTCAGCAAGATCGACCTGGTGGATCCCGAGATGCAGGCACTCGCGACAGCGGATATCCGTGAAGCCGTCGCCGGATCGTTCCTCGCGGACGCAGAAATCGTTCCGGTCAGTGCTGCCAAGGGTTTGGGCTTGGACGCCTTGCGGGCAGGGATCCGCCGATTGGCGACTCAAACGGTCGCCCGGTCCACCGCCGGTCCATTCCGGATGTACATCGACCGGATCTTTTCCGTTGCCGGCTTCGGTACCGTCGTCACCGGATCGGTAATGGGCGGCAGCGCTGCGCTCGACGACGTGCTCACCGTGCTCCCCGGAGAGATTCCGGTGAAGGTCCGACGGATCGAGCGGCACGGCGAGCCCGTCAGCCACGTAGATGCAGGCGAACGAGCGTCGCTCAACCTCACCCGCTTCGAACGAGCCCAGTTCGTACGGGGCATGCTGGTCGCGAGCTGCCCGTTTCCCATGAGCCAGCGCCTCGACGTCGAGCTGACAGTGACCAGCCCGCATGCAGAAATGAGGCGCCACACGCAGGCGATGTTTCACGCCGGTACCCACTCGTGTTCCTGTCGCGTGGACCTCTTGGATGGCGATCGCGCCCGGACGGGAGATCGGGTGCTGGCCCAGATTAGACTCGCGCGCCCCACCGTGGTGTTGGAGGGAGATCGTTTCATCCTACGCAACGCGAGTGCCGACCTCACGTTGGGGGGAGGCCGGTGCGTGGACGCGACGCCCTTGCGTCACCGACGTCGGCAACTCCACGTGATCGACTCGATCCGCCGTCGGGCCGCGGGCGGATTGGCGGAGGCGCTGGTCGCGGAGGCCGAGAAAGGCGCCACCTTCGTGCAGGCAACCAAGATAGCAAACCGGCTCGGCCGCGAGGTCACAGAGGTGAAGGAAGCAGCCGTTAGGTTGTCCCACACCGGCGCGCTTTCCGCCTTCCCAATTGGGCAAGAGCTCTTCCTGCTGTCCTTGTCGGCAGCAACGAGGATGCGCGAAAAGACGCGCGAGGCCCTGGCGCAGCATCATCGGGATTGCCCGCTGGGCACGGAGGGGCTGAACCGGACAGAGATCGCTTCGAAGCTGGGGCTCTCTGCCCAGGACGATGCCAAGCTGGTGGGGTGCGTGCTCGACGTCATGGTCCAGGAGGGCCTGGTAGCGAAATCAACGAGCGAGAGCTACGTTCTGACCGGCATCGTGCCGCACCCTTCGTCGGTCATCATGCAAGCCACGGATCATCTGCTTGCTCATCTCCGAGGCAACGCTGCCAACGCAGTGGCCCTAGCGGATCTGGAACGAGAGCTGGGGGCACACTTCACCCTGGGCCCCAAGGATCTCAAGGCCATCCTGAAGCACCTTGTGCAGGTGGGAAAGGTCGTGGCGGTCGACGAGGCCTATTTGTGCAAGAGAACCGCGGACGACTTCAGGGCACGGTTCCTGCGCCACCTTGCCAGCCATCCCGAGGGAGTC
>JAFGIS010000461.1 GCA_016929495.1 Polyangiaceae bacterium
CACCCGTGCTGATGCCGCCCGTAGCCGTACCACCCGTGCTGATGCCGCCCGTAGCCGTACCACCCGTGCTGATGCCGCCCGTAGCCGTACCACCCGTGCTGATGCCGTCCGTAGCCGTTCCGCCCGTCCCGATGCCCCCTGCGCCCGCCTGGCTGCCCTGAACGGAGCCAGCACTGCCACCGAAGACGACGTCCTCACCGCCACCAGCTCCGCCTCGAGGACACCCTCCCGCAGCACCGCCGTTCACCTCGGCTTCGTCCCCGCCCCAGACTCCGCCCGCACCACCCAGCCCGGCGCCCCCGGCACCCCCGGGCGCCACGCCAGCGGCATCGAGGCCTCCGGGTGGCGAAACATTATCGGCTGAGCCTCCAACGCCGGCGGCGCCCGAGAGACCGTCCGCATCCGGTGGCGAGGTGGAACCTCCTGCCGCAACGGGCTCACCCGCAGCGCCGGAGTGGCCCTCAGCGTGGGTATCGAATCTGTCCGCCAGACTCATGCAACCCAATGCGCCGACCGCTCCGAGGATCCAGAGAACGCCAGCGAGCTTGCGCAGCAGGGCACAGCAGCGCACCGGCAACGGACCAGCACTCATGGGACAAGAACCGCGACCAGTACTCCGTTTCCTTTGAAATGTCGGGTCTGTCGCTGCCCCCAGCTGGGTGAAGGCAGCGACGGACCCTCGATTCCGTAGCCATACGAACCGGTACTTCTTGCTGTTGGGGCGGCGTTTCAATTGAAACGCCGCACTAGCGCACGAGTACTCCAAGGGATGCAGCTTTCCTAGCACATCAGGTGACTCAGGCCCACGGCCATGCGTTTCCGGATCGGAGGGTTCGAGGGTGCACCCCGCCCGCAGCTCGCCTATCGCGATGGGTCCTGGGGTGCACAACGATTGCCACAGCGGGGGGCCGCCAGGCCGAGAGATCATGCGAGCAATGGTATCGTCTTGTGCGGCACGAGCAAGGCAAGACGACGGCCTGCGGCAAGGCTTCAGCGTAAACGCGGCGGCGTTCACGTGGTCGACTCGCAACGCCAGGTACTCTCCCCAACAGGGCTGTGCCGCTCGTCACGGATCCGCTACCGTTCATCACAGTCCGGTTGCCCGAGGGGAGGCGGCTCGTATCCTGGTTCACGTCGTTCGATACACTCCACCGCTGCGACGGAACCGGCACGCAGCAGATCGAGACCAACATCTGCAGTCCCAGTCCGAGCGAGGCGAAGCAGATGTCCGTGAGTGCCATGCACGTCGACGAGAAGGAAAGTGCGCTCTACGGAGGTGTGCCAGCCCCGGGCGGAAGGTGGATCCCAGACCGTCGCAGGACCGGATCCACCGACAACGGACTGGTGCTGGTCCGCCGGGACGAGATGACCCTGCGCCAATTTCGGCCCGTTGGCCGCTACGCGGTCAGTTCTCGGATCCACGTGCGGCGCGGGAGTGTCATTGACAGGGGCCCCACGGGCAGCTAGTGCCGCGTTTCGATTGAAGCGCTAAGGCCCCGACGCAGGGAAGCTCGGTGAGAAGCCGACGCGGTCCCGCCGCCGTAAGTGGGGACGAAACCGGCAGCACGCCACTGGGACGGATCCTGGGAAGGCGCCGGAAGTAGGACGATCCACGAGCCGGAATACCTGTTTCGGAGTCGCGTGGAAGGTTCGGGCTACGCCTGCAGGCCTGGTCCAGGACGCAACGCCGGTTGGTACCGGCGCTCTTCCACAGCGCGGCAACCCCAGCGACGCGGATCGATGGAGGATGATGACAATTGAGAAGCACTGGTCAGGCATGCGGACCGCGCTGCTCGCAGCAGCACTTGCGCTGGGCTGCGGTGATGGGGCGGGCAACGAGACTACCGTGGCCGCCGCGGGCTCGGCTGGCGGACTGCTTCGCGCAGGCGGCGGGGCAAGTGGTACGGCCGGTAGCGATGCGGGTGGACTCGCCGTGCCCGATGCGGGCTCGGCTGGCGAGCTGCTTCGCGCAGGGGGCGGGGCAAGTGGTACGGCCGGTAGCGATGCGGGTGGACTCGCCGTGCCCGATGCGGGCTCGGCTGGCGAGCTGCTTCGCGCAAGTGGCGGGGCGAGTGACGGGACGCATGGGGACGACGCTGGGAGCGGCCAGGAGACGAGGCTTCCCGCGTGTGACATTCCAGACTCCCAGCTGCTGCCGACGATTCACTCCGAAGCGACGCTTCTCTTCTCCGTTGCAGGCGGGATGCCCATCGAGGTGGGCACTACGAACGACGTCAACGCGTCGAGCCCGGACAAGTGGTTGGACCAGACGAGCCTCACGCTCCCCTCCAGCGGGACCATCGAGGTGTTTGCGCGCGTTGCGCACACCAGCTGCAGACCCGTGTTGTTCGAACAGGTCTACTCGATCGAGGCCGCCTATCCGGGGCCGGTCGGAGACCCCGCCAGCACGCCAATCGCGCTCGATGATCCCTCCATCGTCGGCTGGGCTGTCGGCTGCGAGTCTCTGGAGCTAGGAGAGAACAGCACCGACCCTGATTTCCAGGATCCATCCCTGGCGCTCGGTCCGGCCCGGCGCAGTTCGTACGACGTCGTGTCAATGGGCGATGGCGGCAGCATCACGCTGCGCTTCGATCCCCCCATCACGGATGGGCCGGGCTGGGACTTCGCCGTCTTCGAGAACGGTTTCAGCAGCACGTTCTTGGAGCTCGGCTACGTCGAAGTATCGAGCGATGGAATCAACTTCGCGCGTTTCGACTCGGCCTACCTGGGGACCGAGCCCGTGGCACAGTACGGCAATCAGTCGGCGACCCTGTTCGATGGGCTTGCCGGCAAGTACGCTCAAGGCTACGGGACTCCCTTCGACCTCTGGCTTCTGCGCTATCGACCCAAGGTTCAGAGCGGCGACATCGATCTCGCCCACATCACCCGCGTCCGAATCGTGGACATCATCGGGGACGGTTCGGCCGAGGACAGTTTCGGCAACCCGATCTACGACCCGTACCCTGGCGCCGAGACGGCTGGCTTCGACCTCGACGCGGTCGCCGTGATCCATGCCGCTGACTAGCGAGATCCGTCGCAGCAGAGCCTGCCGGCGTGTCGGAGGTCTGGGACTGTTGGCCACGACTCTGACCTCGACGTCGCCGGTTCCTGCCGAGCCGGAGCCGCCCCTCTACGTGACGGTACGCGGCGGAACAGGCCCTGCGAACTCCTCACGTGACCCGACCGCCGCGTCCACGGTGCTGCGCAGACCAGACCTCGACCAGCCGGGAGCGAGCTCGGCGGACGCTCTGTCGAGGGTGCCGGGCGTGCAGGTTCGGCGCACTGGCGCCAAGTCGGACCTGGCGACTGCCAGCATTCGAGGCGCGACTTCTGCTCAGACGCCCGTCTACTTGGGCGGGGTGCTCCTCAACGACGATGTGACCGGAACCGCCGATCTTTCGACAATCCCTTTGTGGATGCTGGACCGGGTAGAGGTGTTTCGCGGCAACGCTCCGGAACAGGCCGATCGCCAGGGCATCGGGGGTGCTGTGTTCTTCGAGCCGCGCCTGCCCCGACGGACCGAGCTTCGCGCCGGGCAGCTCATGGGCAGCTACGCTTCGAGGTCGACGTGGTTTTCGGCGGCCCATGGCTCGGAACGTGCGGGCGCGCTCCTTGCCGTTCGGCGTGACAGAGCGGCCAACGACTACGGCTACACAGACGATGCTGGCACGCGCTTCGTGTCGGGCGACGACGCGACCATGACTCGTTCCAACGCCGACTACACCGCCTACGACGCGTGGACCATCGGGCGATACGAGCTCGGCTCGCAGGGACACATCGTTGCTCTGATGAACACCTACGATCGGGAGCAGGGGGTCACCGGATTCTCGGTGATCCCTGCCGCGCGAAGCCGAGCTCGTGTTCGACGCGAGCTCGCGGGCGTGACCGCGAGCGTACGCTGCGGCTCGGGCCCGACCGATGCTTCCGAGCCGTGCCGTCTGCAGCTCGTGACTTCGGCCGTATCGGCAGTCAATGCGCTGCGGGACCCGGCCCGAGAGCTTTCGCTCGGAGCAACCCGGGTCGACACGACGGGTCAACGAGTTTCCGAACTCGTGCGCTGGCGCATGGGTCTGTCGCCGACGGTGTCGATCGCCGCATCCGGAGCGCAGAGCTTCGAGCGGTTGGAGCTCGAACGCCCCCTCGAAACCGGCGGCCGCTACCGTGTGACCGCATCGCGCAGCGTGACTCGCCCGGCCATGACGCTGCAGGCACTCCCGTGGGCGCGGGTCGAGACCATCGCGCTCGCCGCGCTCGAGTGCCACAGTACCTCAGGCCCCGAGCAGAGCGACGGCTGCGGTGTGCTGGAACCCGTCGGGCGCGCCGGCATCAAGCTCGCCGCGACCGATTGGCTCGAGGTTCTCGCCAACGTCGGGCGAGGCGTGCGCGTGCCCACGTTGGGTGAGCTCTTCGGCAGCGCGCCGCTCGTTCGGGGCAACCCCTCGCTCGAGCCCGAAGTGGGGACTTCGGTGGACACGGGAGTGCGCCTGCGCGGATCCCATGCGCCGTCCGGGCTGTCCGGCTACCTGGATGGGTTTGCTTTCACACGCTGGGTAAGGGATCTCGTGACCTATCGCCGAAGCTATCGCCAGTTGGTTCCTTTCAATGTGGGGCGCGCACGGGTCGACGGAATCGAGCTACAGAGCAAGCTCGCCTGGCAGGACGCCGTGCGGACGGAGCTTGCAGCCACGCTGCTCGATCCTCGCGATGTCTCGCCGGACCACACGCTCGAAAACGACTCCTTGCCCTTCAGTTCGCGGTTGGTGCTCAGCGGGCGGCTCGAGGGGGCCCTGCGCCCGTCCAGCGGGGGCGTCGACGAGCTCACGCTGGCCGTGGCGCTCATGCACCGGTCCTCTCGCGCCCAAGACCCGGCCGGGCTCATTGTCATTCCGCACCAGACCACGACGGACGTCGAGGCCGCCGCGCTGCTGTTCGGCAAGAGCCTGGCCCTTCGCGCGGTCGCCGAAAACGTCTTCGAGCAGCCGCAATGGGACCTGATCGGGATGGCCCTGCCCGGGCGCTCCTTCTACGCTTCTGCCGAGGTGGTGTTGCCATGACCGATCGGGGACGTAGTACGGCTTCCTGCCCGATCATGACGGTGGCCGCATTCGGCTGGGCTCTGCTGGCCCTGCTCGGCGGGGCATGTGACCTACCGGAGCGTTCCCTCGGTACCAGGGGTATCTCGCTCGCAGGAAGCAGCGGGACAGCGGTGGACGCTGCCGGCTACGGTGGGATCGCGGCGGGCGGCGCCGGCGGCGACGCGACGGCGGCGCCGAGCTGCGGGCGCGGTTTCGTCGTGGCAAGCTCCGACTACCAGTCGGTGAACGTGTCGTTGCTGGGCCTCGACGGGGAGGTCCTGTCCACCTCGCTCATTTCGTCCGGCAGCAAGAAGCCAGGCCTTTCGGCGGCGCTGAGCGGCGACGTGGTGCTGCCCACCGAACGCGCCGCGGGAGACAGGATCGTGCTGATCGACCGCTACCCGACTGCGGTGTTGACCTGGGTCGACTTGCGGACCGCCGCTGTGCCCGCACAGCTGTCCGTGGCCACGGGGTTCGCGTCGAACCCACATGACTACGTGGAGCTGTCCGCCCACAAGGCCTACGTTCCACGCTTCGAGCCGAACTATGCGAGCGGGAACGAGCCTTTCGACGCCGGTAACGACGTCCTCGTCATCGATCCCTCGGTACCGAAAATCACAGGGCGCATCGACTTGCTCGTCGCCATGGCAGGAGTGAATCGCGCTTACCTGCCCCGCGCGGATCGCGCCCTGCTGGCCGGAACACGGCTGGTTGTCGTGTTGGGAGGCTACACGGCCGACTTTCTGGACACGGTGGCTTCGCGAATCGTCGTGATCGATACCGGCACCGATACCATAGTCCAGACGTTCGTTCTCGAGGGCTTTCACGGATGCTCGGGTCTCGCCGCGTCCCCAGAGCGTGACGAGCTGGCAGTAGCCTGCTCCGGCAACTGGGGCGGCACCAACGTCTCGGATCTCGCATCTTCGGGGATCGCTCGAGTGTCGCTCGGTTCCGAGCTCGAGGAGATCGCGCGCTATCCGGCTGCACAGTTCGGGGAAGGCGCGGTGGGCTCGTCGATCAGCTACGCGGGCAGAACCACGCTCCTTTTCACGACCTACGGTCGATTCGCCACGGGCGACGTCGAAGCCGCCGACGACACGCTCGTGGAGCTCGAGCTCGAGACCGATGGGCATGAGGTGTTGTTGCGCTCGGCTGACCAGCCCTTCACACTGGGCGACGTGCGCTGCGATAGCGCGTGCCAGGTCTGCTACGTCACCGACGCGGCGCAGAATGGCGGCGTGGTGCATCGGTTCGAGGTCGTCGGCGGGCGGGTGCGCCACCACGGGACGATCGAGATCGCGGATTCGGTGGGCCTACCACCTCGCCACCTGGGACAGTTCTAGATCGGGTTGCGCCAACCCGGACGCTGCCACCTGGCTGTGTGGCAGTGGGCGTCATCCGCCGCACAGCCAGGTCGCGCTCGCCGGAACACCGGCTCGGGGAGCGAGCTCGGCTACTCCTCGATCAGACGGCTCCAGGGGAACGAGCCGCAGCCGCCGGAGGTGGGGTCGGTGTCGTCGGCGCGCGGGGTGTCGAGCGCATCCTGCTCGGCGGCAGCGTCATAGGCCGTCGAGCAGTAGTAGAGCTCGCCCTCGTACTCGGTCCAGTCGAACCGGCTCCACCGTCCCGGACTGTACTCGTTGTCCTCGTCGTTCTCGGCGATCGCGTACATCGCGTCGTTGTCGAACTGAGTGAACACGAAGACGGAGGCGCTCGCCCCACTGCCCATGATCCATCGATAGGGGTCCACTTCGTGAGTGCCGCCCCAGTCGTCCGCATAGCGTCCGACGATGGCTGGAGGAATGAGCTCGCTCCAGGGGAACGAGCCGCAGCCGCCAGTGCTCGGGTCCGTGTCGTCCGCACGCGCCGCGTCCGAAGCTTCTTGCCGGGTGGCAGCATCGTAGACGGTCGTGCAATACCAGACCGAACCGTCGTACTCGGTCCAGTCGAAGCGACTGTATTTCCCAGGGTTGTACGCGTTCTCGGCGTCGTTCTGCGCGATGATCACCCTCGCGTCGTTGTCGTACGCGGCAATGTTGAACCTCGAGACGTCACCGAACCCCGACTGCGTCCAAACGGCTTCGGTGATGCGGTGGTAGCCGCCGTAGCTGTCGGCCCACACGCCCATCACGTCCAAAGGCAGGGGGTCGGGCCCGCTGCCAGTAGCTCCGGCCGCACCCGCTGTTCCCTTCCCTCCGACGCCACCAGCCTCCGGGTTCGTGCCCGCGCCAGCGCCGCCTGCTCCGGCATCCGCCCCCGGTTTGGAAACGTCGCCAGCCGCACCCGCCGCCCCGGAAGCGCTGCGCTCGGACCCACCGGACCCGGCTGCCCCCCCGCCAGACTGGGCAGACCCCGCAGCCCCGGAGGCGCCGCGCTCAGACCCACCGGACCCTGGTGATCCCCCTTCGGACTGCAGAGCTCCCGCTGCTCCCGCGCTCGAAGTCTGCTCGGTCGCTCGAGCACCCGCGTGTCCGGCGGCGCCTTCCGTGTCGTCGTCCCCTGCTCCACATGCCACGGCAAACGCCGAGGCGAGCACGGCGACAGCAGCCCTACCCATCGAGCCAGTCTTCGTTCTTGTCATGATACGGCCTCCAAGCTGTGCCACACCGTCCGTGTGGCTGGGCATGCCTGCGCAGGGATGGAGACGCCGTGACGAGCCTGGTGCACGGCCCTCCGTTCACCCCGCGGAGGCGCGGTTGCAGCACGGCTGGTCAGGTTTCCTGGCTCCCGGATCTTTCCTCGGGGACGCCTTCCCAGGCTCTGCGCCCAGTGGCCTATGTTGTCCCGTTGGTACCCGGCTACAGTGGCGGGGGCCGCGCCGGCCTTCGACCGGCTTCCCTTGGCCAGCTCATGGGTGACCCTTGGTCACCGTCGAGCCGCCTAGCACGGAGGCGCCGACGCACCAAGTGGATCGCGGTGACGTCCGGTGAAGCCCGTTGACGTCCGAGCACAAGCTGCGTATCGTGCGCCTGTGTTGGTGGCCGAACGTTCGCTCGGCCGAATAGGGAACCCGGTGAGAATCCGGGGCTGCCCCGCAGCGGTAAGCGAGAACGACCTCCGTCACATGCACTGGTCCCCCCGGGGGCTGGGAAGCGACGGACAGTAGGAACCCGGCACTCGCCGGCAAGCTCGCAAGCCCGAAGACCTGCCCGCACCCCACCGCGGGAGCCATCCGCAGTGGGTTCGACCTCACATGCCTCGTGGGAAGGCGGGAAGGTTCTGGTTCG
>JAFGIS010000006.1 GCA_016929495.1 Polyangiaceae bacterium
CGTCAAGAAGATTTGCGACAAGTGCAAGGTGATCAAGCGCCACGGCGTCGTGCGCGTCATCTGTGTCAACCCTCGCCACAAGCAGCGTCAAGGTTGAGGTAAGGAGCAGCATGGCTCGAATCGCTGGAATCGATCTACCCCGCCGCAAGGCCGTTGCCTATGCGCTTCCCTATATCTTCGGCATCGGTCCGCAACGGGCTCGCAGCATCTGTGAGCAGACCGGCATTCCCGAGACCCGCAAAGTGGACGAGCTGAGCGAGTCCGAGGTCAAGGCGATCCGCGACATCATCGAGGCCAGCTTCAAGGTGGAAGGCGATCTCAGGCGCGAAGTCCAGCAGAACATCAAGCGTCTGATGGACCTCGGCTGCTACAGAGGCCTCCGCCACCGCAAAGGTCTGCCGGCGAACGGGCAGCGGACCCACACCAACGCTCGGACGCGCAAGGGTCCGCGTAAGGGCATCATGGCGCGAAAGCGCTGATCACCGGCACCCGACGAGAGCACCCCCATGGCAGCAAAGAAGCGGGTCGCAAAGAAGGCGGCCAAGAAGAAGAACATCCCGACCGGGATTGCCCACATCAAGTCGACCTTCAACAACACCATCGTGACGATCTCCGACGTCACGGGCGCCACGGTCTCGTGGGCCAGCTCCGGATCACGCGGCTTCAAGGGCTCGCGCAAGAGCACGCCGTTCGCCGCGCAGCTCGCCGCGGAGGATGCTGCCCGCAAAGCCATCGACCACGGCATGCGCTCGGTCGCCGTGTTCGTGAAAGGGCCTGGCGCCGGTCGCGAGAGTGCCCTCCGTGCTCTGCAGCAAGCCGGTTTCCGCGTGACTCTGATCCGCGATGTGACTCCGATCCCGCACAACGGATGCCGCCCGCCGAAGCGGCGCCGAGTCTGAGGAAGCAAGATGGCACGCTACATTGGACCGGTCTGCAAGCTCTGCCGCCGCGAGGGCGGCAAGCTCTACCTCAAAGGGGAGCGCTGCTTCAGCGAGAAGTGCGCAGTCACCCGGCGTCCCTATCCTCCCGGCCAGCACGGCCAAGGGCGAATCAAGCTGAGCGAGTACGCTCTTCGGCTTCGTGAGAAGCAGAAGGTGCGCCGGATATACGGGCTGCTCGAGCGACAGTTCCGCAGCTACTACTTCGACGCATCGGGCATGCGCGGGCGAACCGGTGAGGAGATGCTGGGTGTGCTCGAGCGGCGCCTGGACAACGTCGTGCAGCGCATGGGTTTCGCGACCACGCGGGCCCAGGGCCGCCAGCTCGTCAGGCACAACCACGTTCTGGTCAACGGCAAGCGCGTCAACATTCCGAGCTTCCGCGTCAACGTGAACGACAAGATCGAGATCCGCGAAGCCAGCCGCAAGATCGCTTTCGTCGCGGCTGCGCTCGAGATGGCCGCCGGCAGGCCGCAGGCGAGCTGGGTCGAGGTGGACAAGGCGAATTTCTCCGGCGTTGTCAAGACGATGCCGGTACGTGACGAGCTCAACGAGCCGATGATTCGTGAGCAGCACGTAGTCGAGTACTACTCACGCTGAAACCAGGCCGAGTCAGCCTGGCGCGGGCAGGCCGCGGAGCGCTCACGAGGAGCGGGTTCCTCGCAGCACTCGGGACGGCCGCGCGAACCCTCACTGGTAGGAGCAACGCATGGTCAACGCAATGATGACGAGAAATTGGCGCGATCTGATCCGACCCAAGGCCATTCAGCTCGACCTGGAATCGGCCAACGACTTCTATGCGAAGTTCACGTGCGAACCGCTGGAGCGAGGGTTCGGCATCACGATCGGCAACTCACTGCGCCGGGTACTGCTCGCGTCGCTCCAGGGGGCAGCCATCAGCGCCATCCGTATCGAAGGCGCCCTGCACGAGTTCACGACCATCGCGGACGTCGTGGAGGACGTCACGGATATCGTGCTGAACCTCAAGGAGGTCATCTTCAGGGCCGATTCCGTCAAGCAGTACACGGTGCGCCTGGACAAGGAAGGCCCCGGCCCGGTCGTGGCGGGCGACATCAAGGTCGTCGACGGCCTGACCGTGCTCAACCCGGACCACCCCATCGCGACCCTCGACAAGAAGGGTCCGCTCCAGATGGAGCTCACGGTGAACGTCGGCCGCGGCTACGTTCCGGCGGAGCGCAACAAGAGCGCCACGATGCCGCTCGGCACGATTCCGATCGACGCCTTGTTCTCTCCGATCCGCAAGGTCAACTACACCGTGCAGAACGCACGCGTCGGCCAGGTTACCGACTACGACAAGTTGATTTTGGAGGTCTGGACCAACGGCGCCGTCAAGCCGGCGGACGCGGTCGCCTTTGCCGCGAAGATCCTCAAGGAGCAGCTGTCCATCTGGATCAACTTCGAGGAGACCGACGAGGTCAGCTACACCGCGCCCGGCGCGGAAGAAGAGCCGCTGAACGAGAATCTGTTCCGATCCGTCGACGAGCTCGAGCTGTCGGTGCGTTCCGCCAACTGCCTGCAGAACGCCAGCATCACGTTGATCGGCGAGCTCGTGCAGAAAACCGAGCAGGACATGCTCAAGACCAAGAACTTCGGCCGCAAGTCCCTCAAGGAGATCAAGGAGATCCTGGGGACGATGGGGCTCAACCTCGGCATGAAGCTCGACAACTGGCCGCAGATGCTCGAGCGCTGGAAGCAGCAGCAAGCGCAGGGCTGACCTGCCAGTCTGATCGGGAGCCACGAACATGCGACACCGCAAAGCCGGCCGCCAATTCAGCCGCAACACGAGCCACCGCCGCGCCATGTTGCGTGCCCTGGCCGCCAACCTCATCGCGCACGAGCGCATCGAAACCACCGATCCCAAAGCCAAGGAGCTCCGGCGCGTCGCAGAGCGGCTGATCACCAAGGCCAAGCACCTCGGGCCCGTGGCGTACACGCCGAACGCCGAGCTTTCGGTAGCGGATCGTGCGCGCCGTCAAGCCGCGCAGGCGCAGGTCGGGCGATTTCTCAGACGCTTTGCCGTGATCCACACCGGTGAGGAGAGCCGCACCGTCGATCTCATCGAGAAGGTGTTCGTGGATCTGGCCAAGCGCTATCGGAGCCGGCCTGGCGGGTACACGCGCATCATCAAGGTCGGGCGGCGCCGAGGCGACAACGCGCCGATGGTGATCGTGGAGCTGCTACAGGAGTCGGAGACCCAGGGCGAAGCCGGCAAACCCGCCGAGGCGGAGAAGGTGGCCGAGCCGGCCCCGGCTGCCGCTGCCGAGGCCGTGCCTGCCGAGGAAGCGCAAGCCGCCGTCATGACGAAGCCTTCGCGTGCCAAGGACAAGGCCGAGGGGGAGGGCGAGGCGGAAGCCGAGCCGAAGACGGCGGAGAAGGCCGCGACCCAGAAGAAGAAGGACGAGGCGGAGGAGTAGGCGGGCCAACGGCTGCTTGCGGTCGGGTGAGGGAGCGATTGCGTCGCGCGCCCCTCGAGCGGACGACTGCGAGGGCGTCCGCTGGCGGCCGCCATGGCGGCCTGCTGGCGACGCCACCCTGAACCGTGTCGGCGTTTCGGCATAGGCGCACGGCGGCGGCTGGCATGCTCATAGCCATGGCCCTGGGCTGTGGTGCGCTACGACGCTGGCCAAGCGGACAGGGCAGAAGACCCATCGGTGCAGCTGCTGCGTGTCTCGGACGCTTCACCACGACCCTACCAGCGACATGAACCGGAAAGCACCGTTCTGTATCGAGTCGTCGCCGACAACCTCGAGACCTTCCTTGCCGAGGCGCGCGAGCGGCACGACAACGGGTTGCCGAAGTACGTCGAAAAGGAGCTCAGGGACTACCTTGCTTGCGGCATTTTGAGCCGCGGGTATGTGCTCGGAATCTGTTCGGCCTGCGGTCGCCAACTATTCGTGCCGCTATCGTGCAAGAAGCGCGTGTGTCCCAGCTGTAACGCCCGGAGAATGTATAACGGCGCCGCGCATCTCGTGGACCACGTCATCCCAGACGTTCCCGTGCGGCAGTATGTGCTCAGCGTGCCGTTCGAGCTGCGGCTGCTCTTGGCTCAGCGCGCCGATGCCTTCACCGCGCTGACCCACATCTTCATCCACCAGGTGTTCCGCTGGCAGCGAGAGCGCGCGAGAGAAGCCGGATTGAAACGGGTGCAGTGCGGAGCAGTGGCCGCGCATCACCGCGGTGGATCATCGATGAATCTGCATCCTCACGTGCACGCAGTGCTGCCCGACGGGGTGTTCCAGCGAGCAGAGGGAACACATCGCGCGGAGTTTCAGCGCCTGCCAGCCCCTCATGGGAACGACCTCGTCGACATTGTGTTCGACATCCACCAGCTCTTCCTGCGCTGGCTCGAGCGCCACCACCTGCTCAGGACCAGGCGAGAGGAGCACGTTTCGAACGAAGCCGCCGAGCGCTCCGCACTCGAGGCCTGTGCCGAGGGTGCCCTCGGACTCGGTGGGCTCATCACGGTCCGCCACCCTGACAGACAGGTGCAGCACGATGCGACCGCGCAGGAGTTCGAGTACAGGGCAGGCAGCCATCGCGTGGGCGAATGTGAAGGCTACAGCCTGTACGCCGGCGATGTGATCTCGGAAGGCAACCCGCAGGCGCGCGAGCGGCTCTTGCGCTACTGCCTGCGGCCGCCGCTCAGCCTCGAGCGGCTGTCCCTGCGAGCCGACGGCAACGTGGTCTACCAGGTCAAGGCGACACGCCACGGCAAGGCCACCGAGCGGGTGATGACGCCGATGCAGTTCATGAGCAGGCCGGTGGCCCTCATACCACCTCCCCGCCGGCCGCTATGGCGCTACTTCGGCGTGTTCGGGCCGCACTGCGCCTCGAGAGGCTGCGTGGTTCCAGCATATGGAAACCCCGAGACGACTGATGGAGCCGAACGAAAGCACGAGCACGATGCGACGGGGCGTCAAGGCTCGGGTGAAGCTTCACGCCGCGACGGCTCGACTGCAACCACCCAGGCTGCTTCTGCTACTTCGAACGTGCAGCAACCTGCTGCTGATGGCTCCACTGCCTGCGCTGCGCGCGCTGGCACGGCCGCCAGCGCAGCTGCCGGCAACGCCGTCGAGCCGCGCAAGGATCGTCCACGGTTCAGCGCTCCGTGGAGGATAGACTGGGCTACTCTGTTGAAGCGGGTGTGGGATATCGACGCGCTGGCGTGCCCTTGCGGAGGGAGACTCAAGCTCGTGAGGCTGGTGACCGACGAAGGCGAAGCGAGAGAAGCACTCTGCAAGGCCGGTCTGCCAGCGAATCCGCCGCCCGTGGCTCGCGCGCGCTCGCCGACGTTCTTCGATGAGCCGCCGCCGGACTGGGACTAAGTCGCGCGCCGACTGGCCCGAAGTCGGCATTCCCGCGCGCGAGCGAGGGCCGCGGGGCGCACAGGTGTGCTTTGGAATAGCTCACGGCGGTGGGTCACTGGGCCGAAAGATCGCATAAGATAGCTTATGTAAACAAATTGCATCTCACTCGACGCTAAAATTGCCCTAG